>NZ_JBNHHC010000012.1:0-226509 GCF_059091865.1 Arthrobacter sp. B0316-1-20
TCCCGCAGGGCACCATCCGCGCCACCGTGCTGATCGAGACCATCACGGCCGCGTTCGAGATGGAGGAGATCCTGTACGAGCTGCGCGACCACGCCTCCGGGCTGAACGCCGGCCGCTGGGACTACATCTTCTCGGTGATCAAGAACTTCCGGGCCCGCGGGCCGCGCTTCGTGCTGCCGGATAGGACGCAGGTGACCATGACGGCTCCGTTCATGCGCTCCTACACCGAGCAGTTGGTCCGCGCCTGCCACCGCCGCGGCGCCATGGCCATCGGCGGGATGGCCGCGTTCATCCCCAGCCGCCGCGACCCGGAGGCCAACGCCATTGCCATGGAGAAAGTGCACGCGGACAAGACCCGCGAGGCCTCCGACGGGTTCGACGGCTCCTGGGTGGCGCACCCGGACTTGGTGCCGGTCTGCCGCGAGGTGTTCGACGGCGTGCTGGGTGACCGGCCGAACCAGCTGGACCGCCAGCGCGAGGACGTCATCCCGGACGACGCCGCCCTGCTGAACGTCGCCGGTACCGAGGGCTCCATCACCGAGACCGGCATCCGTACCAACCTCGAGGTCGGCATCCAGTACATCGAGTCCTGGCTGCGCGGCAACGGCGCGGTGGCCATCCACAACCTGATGGAGGACGCGGCGACGGCGGAGATCTCCCGCTCGCAGATCTGGCAGTGGATCCACGCCCACGCCGTGACCGACGACGGCGAGATCATCACCCGCGAATGGGTTCGCGAACTGCTGGAGGAAGAGTTCGCCGGCCTGCCGCGGTTCGACGGCGACCGGTTCGACGACGCCCGCGAGATCTTCGAAGAGGTGGCCCTCGGCGAAGAGTTCCCGGCCTTCCTGACGATCCCCGCCTACCAGAACTACCTGCTGGAGAAGCCGTCGTCGGTCAGGGAGCCCGCCGCCGCCTAGTCCGTCCGGTGGCGGGCCGGGGTCAATAGCCAGCACCGGTCTGCCGCCGGCACCAAAGACTTTCCGCAGGGCCGCCAGGTCCACGCATCTTTCGCCACAAGCAGCCCGATGGTCGGGCGGGCCACCGGCCCTGCGGAAGCACAGCCAAACGAAACGCCGGGCGCGGCTCTATCTTCAGAGCCGCACCCGGCGTTTCTTCGTTGCTACATGGCGTCACGAGCCCGGCGACGAGGACTGCTGAGCCAAGATCTAGCTGTCGGGGTCGTATCCGAAAGCCCGCACCTCCTGGGCACAACGGCAAGCGAGCGCGAACTTCGCGGCCCATTTCAGGGCCGCATCGTAGGTGGCCCAGCTCCAGCACCGTATAACTGCATTCGAGATGCGACGCAAATGACATTCGCTTCCCGGACGTTTGGAAGAAATATGCCCCTGATGTCCGTGGAAATGTCGGTGATCGCACGTACAGTTGAAGCACGGCCCATGGGGGAAGTTGTCGCTAAAACGACAGCAGCGTCGCTATGTCTGGACGTGCCGGAAGGCTGAGGGTCGCCCGCAGGCGTACCCGTCTTATATCGCGGCAAAATGAAGGCGACAAATGGCTAAGAAGAGATTTGACGTTGAAATTCCCGACGGTCAGCACCTCGGATTTTCAATGGACACTGATGGTGCATTCCGCGCTCACCTCTTTGACGATGAAACCAACGATCTCGTAGGTCATGCAGAGCTATTCAAGCCCGATGACGCGGATTCGCCGGACATTCAGTACGTGTATGTATCGGATTCGGGGGCAGACGACCGAGGGCTCACACAAGAGGAACTGGACCAGGCAGCTGAGGCCCTGGTTGGCCTTGCAATCATCGTTACGATGCTTGCGGCTACGGCTGCTCCGCACGTCAAGAGATGGTGGCATGACATAGCGTTTCCGGCAATAAAATCCGCAAGTGACAACGCGCTCCTAACCATGAAGTCAACAAGTGACAATGCGCTCCAGACCATGAAGTCGACAAGCGACAAAGCCCTTTTGACCGTGAAGTCGACGTGGAACAGATTCACCGGAACTCATAACGTCGAGCGTGCGGTTGCGCCTACTGAAAAGGCTTCCGCGACGGGACCTGTGCGTACAGAATCCTCCACAGAACTAAATCTTGCGTTTCAGCACTATCAATCTCGCACTGACAGCGCAATGGCACGGGAACGCCTTGTTGCGGCTCTGCTGGCAAAGGCGTTCAGAGAAGATTGGATGAAAATGCTGCGTAAAGCCAACAGTGCGGACAACGGTGATCCACTCGGTATGAAAGCTGCAATGGAGGCGCTTACACCGCAAAGGGTTGGTGAAACTATCACATTTTTGCTTGAGAAGAATCCGTCGCTACTCGAGCGTGAGTCACTGGTTGAGCTCGGGACGATCCTCAGGGAGAGTCGAGCCGATGGCAAGCATGCACCGTTGAGAATCGAAAGGATGAACGCTGGGCCGCGTTTGGGTAGCGGTCAGAGGGGGTCTTAACTTAAAAGTTCCGCCGGAGACGGCGGCAGGAGGAAAGACGGTCCTCGTGTAGATCGACCTTGACTGCACGCCCGCTCGATCAGATCGTCTAAGACAAGATGATCCTTTTTGGATGATCTGACGTAGGTCGATACCTTGGTGGGCGTGATACCCGACCTTGACCTTGAGACGCCCACGCTCAGGCCGTGCGCGGCGGGGGATAACCCGTTCACCAGCGACCTGACTTGGCTGATGCATCGTGCGGTCGGAGTGCTGACCGAGAACTTCAACGCAGCGTGCGGGACAACGGTTTGCACGGCGTGACACGCTGGTGCTTGCGGTGGCCGGAGATGGCACGCCGCGCACCCAGATCGAGATCGCCACCACGCTCGGCCTAGACAAGTCCACGCTGATGTCGATTATCGACCGGCTCGAAAAGCAAGGCTACGTGGTGCGGGACGCCGATCCTGGAACCGGCGCATCCGCATTCCACGCACCACCGACGAAGGCCGGGCGGTGCTGAACCGCGCCCTTGCCGCACGCGATCAGGTAGTCGAACAGACGCTCGCCGGCTTCGGCGAGGACGACGTCCGGCAACTGCGCACTCTCCTGTGGAAGATCGCCACCGCCAAATAACCCCGACTCGCCTCTCCAGCCGGCTGCCTCCCGCTGCCCGGCCCGCCCTTTTCCGCGCCCCCACCCCGAAACGAACCCTTAGTGAGGATTTGCCATGGATGCTCCTGCCAGCGATATCGCCGTCGATGCGCACTACGACCTGATCATCATCGGCACCGGATCCGGAAACTCCATTCCCGGGCCGGAGTTCGAGGACAAATCGATCGCGATCATTGAGAAGGGAACCTTCGGCGGCACCTGCCTCAATGTCGGCTGTATCCCCACGAAGATGTACGTCTATGCAGCCGATGCAGCGTTGGAGACCGCCCAGGCAGGGCGGCTGGGCGTGAATGCCCAGGTCAACTCCGTGGACTGGTCTGGAATGGTCACCCGCATCTTCGAAAACCGCATCGATCCGATCGCCGGCGGGGGTGAAGCGTACCGCCGCGGTCCGCAGACTCCCAACATCGACGTCTACGACCAGCATGCTGTCTTCGTCGGCGAACGCACGCTGCGCACCGGCCAAGACCAGCAGCAGAAGATCATTTCCGGTGACCAGATCGTCATCGCCGCCGGCTCCCGCCCCTTCATTCCCAACCCCATCGCTGCCTCCGGAGTGCGGTACTACACCAACGAGGACATCATGCGCCTGCCGGAGCAGCCAAAGTCCATGGTGATCATCGGTGGAGGCTTCATCGCCATGGAATTCGCCCACGTCTTTGAGGCCCTCGGCACCGAGGTAACGATCATCTCTCGCTCTTCGCTGCTGCGCAGCCTGGACACCGAGCTGGGCGAGCAGTTCAACGCTATCGCCGCCCAGCGGTACGAGCTTCTGTCCGGCCGAACCGCCATCGGCGCCGAGGAGACAACCGAGGGCGTGACTGTCAGGCTCGACGACGGCACCTCCGTCACCGCGGAAGTACTGCTGGTGGCCACCGGCCGCGTACCCAATGGAGACCAATTGGACCTGACTTCTGCCGGGATCGAGATGACCGACGACGGACGTGTCCGAGTCGACGAGTACGGTCGTTCGACCACCGCCCAGGGTGTTTGGGCCCTTGGCGATGTCTCCTCGCCGTACATGCTCAAGCACGTGGCCAATGCGGAGATGCGCGCCGTGCGCCACAACCTCCTCCACCCAAATAATCTGCGAAAAATGCCGCACGACCACGTTCCCTCCGCCACGTTCACCTACCCGCAGGTTGCCACGGTCGGGCTGACCGAGGAGCAGGCGCGGGAACAGGGCCACAATCTGACGGTCAAGGTGCAGAAGTACGGGGATGTCGCCTACGGCTGGGCCATGGAAGACACCAGCGGCATCTGCAAACTGATCGCAGACCGCGACACCGGGAAGCTGCTCGGCGCGCACTACCTGGGCCCGCAAGCCTCCACCCTGATCCAGCAGATGATCACCGTGCTCGCCTTTGACCTGGACCTCCGCGAATTCGCCGCCAAGCAGTACTGGATTCACCCTGCACTGCCCGAGGTCACCGAGAACGCGCTACTCGGCCTTGAGTTCAATTAGAACGAGGGCACGCTTTCCTCGTGGGGGCGGCTCTACCTCAAGAGCCCACCACGGCAACCCCGTCCCCAACGCCCGGATCGAGGTCTGGGAAGCCGACGACGACGGTTTCTACGACGTCCAATACACCGACGGACGCGTCGCCGGCCGCGCCCACCTGTACACCGACCAGGACGGGAACTACAGCTTCTGGGGCCTGCCCCCACCCCCTACCCATCCCGCACGACGGACCCGTCGGCCGGATGCTCGAAGTTACCGGCCGCTCCCCGGTCCGCGCCTCGCACCTGCACTTCATGGTCACCGCCGAGAACCTGCGCACCCTGGTCACCCACATCTTCGTCGACGGCGACCCGCAGATCGAAATCGACCAGTTCCTGCAGGACAGTTCGAGTTCTGATCCCGAGGTTAACGCGTTCCCTATCCCCCGCCTCTGGCTGGGGATGACGCGGCCATCCCGCCGTGCGGAGCCGTCTCAGGTTGTCGCGGTTCGTGTCGGCATTGAAGCACGGCCTCCTTCCTGATGATGCGAACCATGCAGCCAGAGCGCTACTGCACCTTCCCGCAGGGCTGGGCACCGCCGTCGTTATTTCCAGCCCCGAGGGTCAGACCGTTTCGATCCCTTCCAGCACTTCGGATGCGTAGTCCATGACCGCACGTGCGCGCGCGCTCAGGGCGACGCCGTCGGGCCATACGGCAACGACGGAAGTGATCCCTGCCCTGGGACGTAATGGCCTGGAGACTATAGGCAGCCCCTCTGTAGTCACTGGGATCTGGTTGGGCCGTGACATCAACAAGCTGTAGCCAAGCCCCCGGCCCACTAAAGCGCGGACCAGGTCAATCTGCGGCACGCGCGCCGCATATGTGGGAGTGAGTCCACGTTCGTCGAACATCAGCTGGGTGTAGCCGGTGCTGGGCTGTGATTCGAGCATGATCAGCGGTTCAGGGGCGAGCTCCGCAAGGTCGACGTCCGGATTCTCAGCCAGCGGGTGCGACTCGGCGAGTATTGCCATCACTTCTGTCTTGTAGATCTCCTGCCGCTGCAATCTTGCCGGCATTCCGATCTCGTAGACGATGGCTGCATCCAATGCCCCCGTCTCCAGCTTCGGCAACAGGTCCCGGTGGTCCCCTACTGTGATGCTGATGTCCACGCCAGGGTGCAACTTGCCAAAGCCTTCCATGACCGATGGCAGTACGTTGCTGGCGAGCCCGATGTAGCAGCCCAGTGCAACCGGTCCCCTCAGTTCCCCGCCGACGCCGGCGAGCTCACTGACCAGCCCGTCGGTTTCCTTCACGATGGTGCGGGCCCTGGCGGCAAGGTATTGGCCCGCCTGCGTCAACCGCATACCTCGGGCTTTCCTGCGGACACACAGCTGCTCCCCTACTGCCGCCTCCAATTCGCTCAGCGCATGGGAGAGGGCAGACTCGGAAATGTGCAGCGCCGCCGCGGCAGAGCTCAACGTGTCATGGTCCGGAAGGGCAGCGAAGAGTTCAAGCTGCCGCAAGGTGAACTTTGGCATCTAATCCCAAGCAATCGAAGAAGTTATGCGAATATCCACAGTTTACTAGGAGAAGTGACACGGGCGACACTAGTCACAAGACGTAGTTCAAACAGGAGGACACATGTCTACCGCCCTCGAAGGCCGATGCCCCTTTGGCTATGGAACAGATTCCGAAAGCACTCCCGCCTCCGCGCTCCCGGAATCCCCGGATGCCCGAGGGGCTGCCGTTGCAACAACCTCGGTTGCCGGTGCCGTCCCGGACACTTCCTACCCGGTAGCCGATTGGGTTGACCCGGCGCAGATGATGTCCGACCCCTATCCAACTTACGAGAGGCTGCGGCAGGAGTCCCCAGTCGCCTGGGTGCCGGCGATCAAGAAGTTCCTTGTGACCAACTACGAGGGCTGCCACGCAGTGGAGATGGACCAGGAGATTTTCAGTGCCAACGTCAGCGGCGCCGCAATGAACCGGGCGCTGGGCGCGCAGCCGATGCTACGCAAGGACGATCCGGACCACGCCGCCGACCGAGCCCCGATCAACCCGGTGCTGCGCCCCAAGAACATCAAGGAAGCATGGGCGCCCGTCTTTGAACGCAATGCGCAGACTTACTTGGACGTGCTGGAGGAAAAGGGCCCGGACAACGCCGACCTCAACCTGGACTACGCGGCACCCGTGGCCTCGCAGAACCTGATCGACTTGTTGGGCCTCAAGGACGTCGCCGTCGAGCAGATGCGCCGCTGGTCCCACGACTTCATTGCCGGTTCCGGAAACGTTCTGGACGACCACGCCATTTGGGACCGCTGCGATGCATCGCAGGCCGAGCTCGACGCCATCCTCGACGAACTCATCCCGTTCTACCAGCGGCATCCCAACGCGTCGATGACCTCGGCGCTGGCGAACAGCGGACTGCCGTTTAACAACGTGGCCGCCAACGTTAAACTCACGATTTCCGGCGGAATGAACGAGCCGCAGCACATGGTGACCAACACTGTTTGGGCACTGAGCCGGCACCCCGAACAGCTGGAGAGAGCCCTGAGCGACGATTCTCTTTGGCCAGCAGTGTTCGATGAGACTGTCCGGTGGCGCTCGCCCATCGGCATGTATCCGCGCGAAACCACCCGGGAGACCACACTGTGCGGAGTCCAGCTGCCCGCAGGTGCAGGCCTCGGCGTCGTGGTCGCCTCGGCCAACCGGGACATTGAGCACTTTGGCCCCACGGCCGACGAGTTCAACATCTTCCGGCCCAAGACTTCCCACCTGGCCTTCGGCAGCGGTGTCCACCTGTGCGCCGGCCACTGGGCCGCCAAAACCTCCATCGGCCAGATCGCCGTACCGCTGGCGTACAAACGCTTCCCGGGCCTGCGCACCGACGTCACCCGGGCGGAAAGCTGGGACGGCTGGGTCTTCCGCGGCATCACCAGCCTGCCCGTCACCTGGAACTAGAAAGCAGAAGAACCAATGGCAAAAATTAGTTTCCACCACTCCGATGGCAACGTGGACGTCTTGGACGTCGACCCCGGCACTTCACTGATGCGGGCGGCGGTCACGAACGGCGTGTCCGGGATCGTCGGCGAATGTGGCGGCCAGGCGATGTGCGCCACCTGCCACGTCTACGTCCGGCCCGAATACCTCGTCGGGCTGCCGGAGATCAGCGATGACGAAGACGAAATGCTCGACTGCACCGCCGGCCCCCGAGACGAGTCCCGCAGCCGCCTCGGCTGCCAGATCACGGCCGGCGATGACTTCGAAACCATCGAGGTCGACGTCCCCAAAGACCAGGTCTAGGGCAAGCCATGAGCACGTTCGGGAACATCGTCATTGTTGGCAACGGCCAGGCCGGCGTGCAGCTAGTCGATTCGCTGCGCAAGGAAGGCTACGCCGGCGCGATCGCGCTGCTCGGCGAGGAACCGCACCACCCGTACCAGCGGCCCCCGCTGTCCAAGGACTACCTGGCCGCGGAGAAGACCCCGGCCCCGCTGCCGCTGCGCCCGGAAAAATTCTTCACCACCAACGACGTCGACGCCCGCCTCGGCGTGCATGCCACCTCCATCGACCGGGCCGCCAAGACCGTCACCCTCGACGACGGCACCACCCTGGCCTATTCGAAACTGGCGCTGGCCACCGGAGCCGCCAACCGCGAACTGAGCGTCCCCGGCGCCGGCCTGGCCGGCATCCACGGCCTGCGCACCCTCACCGACGCCCAGACCCTGCACGCCCGCCTCGACACGGTGGGCTCCGTCGTCGTCATCGGCGCCGGCTTCATCGGCCTGGAGTTCGCCGCCGCCGCCCGCGCCCGCGGCCTCGACGTCACCGTCCTCGAGTACGCCGACCGGCCCATGGGCCGGGCCCTGACCCCCACGATGAGCGCGTTCTTCGCCGCCGCCCACCGGCGCCTGGGCGTGGACCTGCGCCTGGGCGAAGGCATCGCCTCCCTCGACGCCGACGAGACCGGGCACGTCACCGCCGCGGTCAGCACCACCGGCGAACGCTACCGCGCGGACCTGGTCCTCGTCGGTGTCGGCGTCATCCCGCGCACCGAACTCGCGTCGGCCGCCGGCCTCGAGGTGGACAACGGCATCACCGTGGACGCCGACCTGCGCACCTCCGACCCGGACATCTACGCCATCGGCGACTGCGCATCCTTCCCCAACCCCCACGCCGGCGCCCGCACCCGGCTCGAATCCGTGCAGAACGCCACCGACCAGGCCCGGCACGCCGCCCGCGCCATCCTCGGCACCGGGTCCGGCGGCTACGCGGACCTGCCTTGGTTCTGGTCCAACCAGGGGCCGCTGCGCCTGCAGATCGCCGGCCTGGTCGCCCCCGGCGACGACGTTGTGCTCCGCGGCGACCCCGCCGACGAAAAGTTCTCCGTCTTCTGCTTCCGCAACGGCACCCTCGCCGCCGTCGAATCCGTCAACCAGCCCGCGGACCACATGGCCGCCCGCCGCCTCCTCGCCGCCGGCGCCACCCTCACCCCCGACCAAGCCGCCGACCCCGCCTTCGACCTCAAGGCCCACTCCAAACTGCAGCCGGCGGCGCTCTAGCAACACTCACTTTCCGTTTTGCCCAACCCATCATTGTGAATCCCAACCCATCATTGTGAATATCGAAGAGGATAATCATGAGCACTGCAGTATCCGGCCAATCCTCCGCCGCGAATCAGCGTCGCGTCGCGTTTGCCACCATCATCGGCACCACCATCGAGTGGTACGACTTCTTCATCTACGCCACCGCCGCTGGCTTGGTCTTCGCGCACCTGTTTTTCGAACCCGCCGGTGAATCCATCGGGCTGCTCCTTGCCTTCGCCTCCGTCGGCATCAGCTTCCTGTTCCGGCCGCTGGGGGCCTTCCTAGCCGGACACTACGGCGACAAGCTCGGCCGCCGGGCGATGCTGGTGATCGCTCTGATTTTGATGGGTGCCGCCACCACGCTAATCGGTATGCTGCCGACCTACGAGACCGTCGGGGTGCTGGCCCCGGTGCTGCTGCTCCTGCTGCGCATCCTGCAGGGCATCTCTGCCGGCGGTGAATGGGGTGGCGCCGTGTTGATGGCCGTCGAGCACGCCCCGCGCAGCCGCCGCGGCCGGGCCGGTTCCTTCCCCCAGCTGGGCGTTCCGCTCGGCATGCTGCTCGCTTCGGGCGTCATGACTTTGATGACCGGCGTGATCTCCCCCGGCGAGGCCTTCCTTGAGTGGGGCTGGCGCATCCCGTTCCTGCTCAGCATCGTTTTGATTGGGGTCGGCTACATGGTTCGCCGCTCGGTGGACGAGTCCCCGGTGTTCAAGGAGATCGCCGAGAAAAAGCAGCAGCAGAAGGTCCCCATCGTGGAACTGTTCCGCAAGCACTGGCTGCTGGTCATCCTGGCCGCACTGATCTTCGCCGGCAACAACTCTGCCGGCTACATGGCCACCGGCGGGTTCATCCCCAGCTACGCCACCAGCGATGCGGTGGGCTTGGAACGAACCGATGTACTGCTGGCCATCACGTTCGCCTCGGCCATGTGGTTCATCTTCACCGCCGTGTCCGGCATCATGGCCGACAAGATCGGCCGCAAGCGCACGTACCTTCTCGGGTTCGGCGCCCAGCTGCTGACCGTATTCCCGCTGTTCTGGTTGATCGACACCGGTTCGCTGGGCATGCTCTACCTGGCTCTCGGCCTGTTTACCATCGGTCTCGGGCTTGGCTACGGCCCGCAGGCGGCCTGGTACAGCGAGATCTTCCCGGCCTCCGTGCGATACTCGGGTGTCTCCATTGCCTACGCACTGGGCGCGATCCTCGGCGGCGCGTTCGCCCCGACCATCGCCCAGGCACTGATCAATTCCACCGGGACCAGCAGCTCCGTCTCGGCGTACCTGTTCGGCATGACGATCATCTCCATCGTCGCCGTGCTGATCCTGCGCGACCGCCCGGGCATCGACCTCTCGATCAACAACCAGGCCGAGCAGGAAGTCGGCGCCACCGTCTTCGACAAGCGTCGCGGCGTCTCCACGGACGAAGCTGTGAAGGCAAGCGTCTGAGTCAACCCGCGGGTTGTTGCACCTAACTCCATAGGACCTGTTGCGGGTGTCCGGGCGGAATCATCCGGCCGGACACCCGCAACAGCATCTACCTCGTCTTCGTCGGGAGGAGCGGTCTAGATGTCGTCGCCGTGGGCCGATCCGCCTTCGCCTTCCCAGGTTTCCAAACGCGCGACCTTGGAAGCGTTGAACTTTCGACGCACTCCGTAGCCGCCCTTATCGTCGTCCTCGATGAAGACGACGCCGAACTGCTCCAAGGCACGGCGCAATTGCCAGTTCTGCTCCGGAGTCAGCGCCTGGTTGCCCTTCTCGAAATCGCGCACCTGTTTCTTGTCCAGGCCGGCTGCCTTGCCGATCACTTTGGATGAGACCTGGGACAGTGCGCGGGCCGCACGTGCAAGATCTGAAGGAATGATCATCAATGACTTACTCATGGCCTGATCATCCCAGTCTTTGAGAAAAGGTGCAGCCGTCGTTTCGACTTTCTGCCACGCCACCTCCAGCGTCGAGAAAGATACGGGCACGTAAATAGCTTGTTGTCCTCAACCCCATCAACCGATGCATGCCCTAAGTTGGAGCCATGATCGCGCTGCAAGCTCCAGATCCGGTCGAGGTTGTGGTCCGCAATGACGCCCCTGATGCCTGGGATGTTCTCGCTTCCCTCGGTCCGCTGGCGATTCTCGTCGCCGCCTTGATAGCCGCCTACATCGGCTGGCGCAGCATGCGGGTTCAGGCCGAGGCAGATCGCCGTGCCCAGTGGTGGGCGCGGGCGGAGTGGGCGTTGGAAGCCTCAATGTCACCCAGCTTGGACCGCAAAGTCGTCGGGCTCGGCGTGTTGGCACTTCTCGCCGACAGCCATCTGGCCGGCGAGGAAGAGGCGCGGATTCTTCAGGTCGCCTCGACTGAAAGTTTGGCTCAAAAGGTCACGGCTCTTGAGGATGTGGAGATCGAGCCGCCCTCCCCTATGGCTACTGAGAATTCCCGGCAGGAGCACATTAGAGTCCAAGCGGCCAAGCTGCGGGTAGTTACGGACAAAAAGCAAGGACACGAGACACCCGAGTGGATCGTAAAGCTGGCTCAAACTTCGACTTAATCCACCGCCATGGCACAATGACGGCAGACTAAGCCCGGAGGAAAATGCATGACAACCCACGATCAAACCGCGCCAGAAACGCAGCAAAAGCCGAAAAGCTACCTGGAGTGGAAGTTCTCCAGCGGCGGCAAAGTCTTCCGTGATCTGCTCGGAATTGGCTTTCTTTTTCTGTTCATCACCCTTTTCAATATTGCGGGGACCGGGTTTTGGATGAACCTTGGCGGTGCCATCCTCATCGGCTTGGCCCTCGATGCCGTTGAGTACCAGCACGAGGTACACCGGCGGCCCGCCGGCCGGAAAACCGTTGTGTTGTGGCAGGTGCTCGCTGCGCTTGCCGTGACCATTCTGTACATCAGCCTGATCCAACTAGCCCGCTAGCGCTCCCCAGCTGGCCGAGGACCCGCTGAACGGCGGCGCTCAGGCGAGCGCCGCCGTCGTTGTTTCCTAGCTTCGGAAGAGGCCGCTGTAGGCGTTGAGGGCCGGCTGGCCGCCGAGGTGGGCGTAGAGCACGGTGCTCTCGGCCGGGATCTGCTTGCTGCTGACCAGGTCGATCAGGGCGGCCATGGATTTTCCTTCGTAGACCGGGTCGGTGATCATGGCTTCGAGCGAGGCGCTCAGCCGCATGGCTTCCAGCGTGGAGTCGACCGGGATGCCGTAGAGGTCGCCGGCCCAGCCCTCGAGCACCGTGATCTCGTCGTCGTGCAGGTCCCGCTCGAGCCCGATGAGCTGCGCGGTGTTGCGGGCGATGCGGCCGACCTGGTCGCGGGTTTTGGTCAGGGTGGCGGAGGCGTCGATGCCGAGCACGCGGCGCGGCCGGCCGCCGGCGTCCTGCAGGGCGGCGAACCCGGCGATCATGCCGGCGTGGGTGGAGCCGGTGACGGTGCAGACCACGATGGTGTCGAAGAAAACCCCGAGTTCCTCCTCCTGCTGCTGCACCTCGTGCGCCCAGTTGGCGAATCCCAGCCCGCCGAGCTTGTGCTCGGAGGCTCCGGCCGGGATGGGATAGGGCTTGCCGCCGGCTGCCTCGACCTCGGCGATGGCGTTCTGCCAGGAGTCGCGGATGCCGATGTCGAAGCCGGCCGGGTCGAGCCGCACGTCCGCCCCCATGAGCCGGGAGAGCAGGATGTTGCCGACGCGGTCGGTGAGCGGGTCCGGCCAGTCGACCCAGTTCTCCTGCACCAGCAGCGCCTTGAGGCCGAGGGTCGCGGCCACTGCTGCCACCTGCCGGGTGTGGTTGGACTGGAAGCCGCCGATGGACACGATGGTGTCTGCGCCCTCCGCGAGGATATCCGGGACGATGTACTCGAGCTTGCGGGTCTTATTGCCGCCGTAGGCCAGGCCGGAATTGACGTCCTCCCGCTTGGCCCAGACCTGCGCGCCGCCCAAATGCTTGCTGAGCCGGGGCAGGTGGTGGACCGGGCTGGGTCCGAAGGTCAGCGGGTAACGGTCGAAATCCGTGGTGGCCATGGGTCCTCGTTCTGCCGGGTTACGACTGCCGCGCCGAACCGGCGTTTTCCGGGGCGGTGATGTTGACCATCCAGTTCACGCCGAAGCGGTCCGTGAGCTGCCCGAAGTAGTCGCCCCACGGGGCCTGCTCGAGCGGCTGGTTGACGTTCGCGCCGTCGCTCAAGCCCTCCCAGTAGCTCCGCAGCTTGGCGTCCTCACCCGGGTCTTCGCCACTGGAGCTGAGGCAGATGTAGCCGTTGGGCGATGACTGCATCTCCGGGGGCACGTCCGAGGCCATCAACAGGAAGCCGCGGTCGACGAACACCGACGAGTGCATGATGTTCGCGCCGGTCTCGGGGTTGTCGTCGCCCATTCCCTCGGCGTAGGTCATCTTGCTCAGTTCACCGCCGAACACCGAGTGGTAGAACTCGATCGCTTCCGCGGCGTTGCCGTTGAACTGCAGGTAGGGGTTCAGGTCCAGTGCCATGGGTCTGCCTTCCATAGTGGATGCGGCGCGGTTCCGTGCCGCGTTCATTCTTGCGCCTTCACCGGCGTGCGGGAAGGGGCCGCGGGCCACGGCTGCACCTGCCCGTGAGGTGTAACGTCCAACTTGGGCGTCCCCCGGTGCTTCCGCACCCTGTGCCGGGAAGTGGGTCCGTATTACGGGTCAGTAGGTCCGCTCGACGCCGAACTCCAGCGGCGGCAGTGCCGAGCGCCGCCGGACCAGGTCCTGCGCGTGGGCGGCCAGCCGCCGGTCTTCGTCGGAACGCAGCACCAGTTGCGGAACCTTGGCGGCGTGCCCCTCGTCGTCCCTGGTGACGAAGATGGTCATGCACTGGGTGGTGTCCCGCCAGTCGCCGCCGCGAGGGTCGCGGGCGCGAACGTTGACGGCGATGTGCATGGAGTGCGGCCCGGTGTGGATCATCCGGGCGGAGAGTTCCACCAGGTCCCCGATGTGGACCGGGTTCAGGAAGTGGATGCCGCCGGAGTAGACCGCCACGGCGTCGGCGCCGCACCAGCCCATGGCGCAGGCCCTGGCCACCTCGTCGATCCAGCGCATCACGATCCCGCCGTGGGCATGGCCGCCCCAGTTCACGTCCGTGGGGGCCGCGAGGAAGCGGAAGCGTTCGGAGGGCGTGGTGCCCGCCGCCGTGTATTCCTGGGCGCTCATCACCTCACGGATCTCGCGCCGGGCCTCCAGCCGGCCGGCGACACCGTGCGCGAGCCGTTCCGACGCCTCGTCGGTCGGCGCCCAAGCCGGGACTGGCCGGGGCTGCCGCTGCTCGTCCATGGCGACGAACACCAGGATGCAGTCCATGGCCGGGCGGAACTGCCGGGCGCGAACGTCGGCCGCGTCGACGGTGACGACCACCTGCATGCTGGAACGGCCGGTGTGCGCGATGCGGGCGCTGACCTCGATCAGGTCGCCGTTGCGGATCGGCCGGGTGAAGTGCACATTGCCGACGTACGCGGTGACGCAGTAGCCGCCCGAGTACCCGACGGCGCACGCGTACCCAGCCTTGTCGATCCACTCGAGGACCCTGCCGGCCTGCACCGTGGTCCCGTCGGCCGCGACATCCGTGGGCGCGGCGAGGAAGCGCAGCGTGATCGAATCTTCCATGGCGCCCATCGTAGTCGCGCGGTGGTGGGCCGCGGGGCTGGGGCCGCGAGGGTGGGACGGGGTGGAGCCCGAGGGATGGCAGGCCCGGAGGAACGCACAACGGAAAACGTCCGCTCCCCGGAGACCCCGGGGAGCGGACGTTCGGTGAAGCCGGCAGCGGGCTCGGCTAGCGCCGGCCAGCCAGGGCGTCCTCGCGGCCGGCGAGTGCCGCCTTTTCCTCGGCGACCTTGGCGTCGTGGGCGGCGCGGATGGCGGTGTGCTCCGGGTTGCGGCGCAGCAGCAGGTAGCCGATGCCGAGGGCGACGAACCATACCGGGGTGAACAGCAGGGCCGCCAACGTGTCCGGCTGGGTGGTCAGCGCCCAGAGGATGAAGGCGAAGAAGGCCATGACCACATAGGGCATGAACGAGCCGCCCGGCATCTTGAACGTGCTGGCCTCGTGCAGCTGCGGCCGGCGGCGGCGGTACACGATGTAGCTGACCAGGATGATGGTCCAGACGAACATGAAGCAGAGCGCCGAGACCGTGGTGACCATGGTGAACGCCTCGGAGACGCTGCCCTCCGCGTAGAGCAGGACCACGCCGGCGAGCAGGAACATGCAGGAGAACAGCAGCGCGCTGCGCGGCACACCGCGGCTCGAGAGCTTGCCGAAGCGCTTCGGGGCATCGCCCTCCAGCGAGAGGCCGTAGATCATGCGCGACGTCGAGTAGATACCCGAGTTCGCCGACGACGTCGCCGAGGTGAGGACCACGAAGTTCACGACGCCGGCCGCGCCGACGAGGCCGGCGAGGGCGAACATGCCCACGAACGGGGATTCGTCGGCGTTAAACCCGGTCCACGGCTGGACGGCCATGAGGATGATCAGGGCGCCTACGTAGAAAATCAGGATGCGGATCGGGATGGAGTTCACCGCCCGCGGCAGGTTCTTTTCCGGGTCCTTGGTCTCGGCGGCGGTGGTGCCGACCAGTTCGATTCCGACGAACGCGAACACGGCGATCTGGAACCCGGCCACGAAGCCCATGAAGCCGGTGGGGAACATTCCGCCGTGCTCCCACAGGTTCCCAAAGGAGGCGCGGACGCCGTCGTGCTCAAAGTTGGTGATGATCATGACCAGCCCGACGACGATCAGGGCCACGATGGCAATGATCTTGATCAGCGCGAACCAGAATTCGGTCTCGCCGAAGGCGCGCACGGTGGGCAGGTTCAGCGCGAGCAGCAGCAGGATGCAGGCGAGCGCCGGAATCCACAGCGGCAGGTCCGGCCACCAGAACGCCACGTAGTGCGCGATCGCGACGACGTCGGCGATGCCGGTGACCACCCAGCAGAACCAATAGGTCCAGCCGGTGAAGAACGCCGCCCACGGTCCCAGGATGTCGCCGGCGAAGTCGCCGAAGTTCTTGTACTCGGTGTTGCTCAGCAGCAGCTCACCCATCGCCCGCATGACGAAGAAGAGCATGAAGCCGATGATCATGTAGACGAAGATGACCGAGGGGCCGGCGACGGAAATCGTCTTGCCCGAGCCCATGAAAAGCCCGGTGCCGATCGCACCGCCGATGGCGATCAACTGGATGTGGCGGTTGGATAAAGACCGCTGGAGGTGCGGTTCGGTGCTGGTGGCGCTCACTGTGTTCCTTACGGGTGGGACTGTGCAGCTGCGGGAGGTTCCCTTCAAACCGGTCCGACGCAGGCTCCATTGCCCGTTCGGCCAGACCGAGAGCAGGCCCCCCGCCGCTCAGCCCGGAGGGGCCGACTGGGTGACCTACGCCACGAAAACCTATCCGCCGCGACTCGCGTGGGTCAAATCGAGAACAATCGGGAACATCGTCCCGGCTGGACCGCGAGGAAACGCGCGGTGAACAATGGCCGGCATTCCGCCGCCCGGCCGGTGGGCCGCGCTCTGCCGGATATAGTCGGGACGAAATAACGTTTCATCGAAAGAGTCGGTGTCGATCATGAGTGCGAGCGTCGGGCTCTTGAAGGGCGCGCTGGGAGTGGTTGCCGCGCTGGCCATGTTCCTGCCGCAGCAGGCGCCGGTTTCGCAGGTGCACGTCCCGCAGGCTCCCGCCTCGGGGTCCGAGGAGGCCGTGCCGGTGATGCTGATCCTGGACGCCTCCGGCTCCATGCTCAACCCCGACGCCGATGCTAAGGGCACCCTGCGGATGGACGCCGCCAAGGCCGCCGCCTCGGAGCTGGTGGAAACCCTGCCGGCGGGATCGCAGCTGGGCCTCATGGTCTACGGCACCAACACGGACAGTTCCCCGGAGGCCCGGGCAGAGGGCTGCAAGGACGTGAGCGTGCTGTCCAAACTGGGCACCGCAGATCCCGGGAAACTTGTGGATCAGATCGACTCGATCAAGGCCGCCGGCTACACCCCGGTGGGCGAGGCGCTGCGCCGGGCCGCAGCGGAGCTTCCCGACGACGGTCCCCGCAGCATCGTGCTGGTGTCCGACGGCATCGACACCTGCTCGCCGCCGCCGCCGTGCGAGGTAGCCAAGGACCTGGCCAAGGACGGCGTGGACCTTGCCATGCACACCATCGGGTTCAAGGTGGACGCGCAGGCGCGCAAGGAGCTCGAATGCATCGCCAAGGCCTCCGGCGGCACCTACGCCGACGCGGACAACGCGGACACGCTGCGCGAGCAGATGGTGATCAAGACCGTCCGCGCCTTGAATCCCTACGACTTCGCCGGCATCCCGGTGACCGGCGGGAAGAGTGCGGCCGGCGCGGCGGACGTGTCCACCGGCCAGTATCTGGACACCTTCGCCACCGGCAGCAAGAGAACTTACGACGGCGGCACGCGCAAGTTCTACAAGGTGCACCTCGACGACGGCGAGCGCCTGCACGTCAGCGCCTCCCTGGTGATGCCGATCAAAGCCGGCAGCATGTCGACGTACAGCAGCCTGGAGCTGGAGGTGCTCGGCCCGGACGGGCAGGAATGCCTGACCCCGGTGCGCGAAGCCCGTGACGAGGCCCGGCTGTCCGACGGCCCGGTCACCGCGGTGCTGTCCACGCCGGCCATGGGCAGCGGCGACAAGGAGTGCCTGGAGCCCGCGGACGGCGGCGACCTGGTGGTCGGCGTGACGCGCAGCGGTCCGGGCTGGCAGGACGACGCGTTGCCCATGGAGCTGCTCTTCCTGACCGAGCCAGAGGCCGACACCGCCGGTTTGCCCGAAGCCTACGACTCGGTGACCACGCTCGACCTGCTGAAACCGGGCACCAAGCCGCGGCAGACCACCCCCGGCAACAGCTTCAACTCCGCCCCCGAGCTGGCAGCGGGCAGCTACACGGCCACCCTCATCCCCGGCGAGGTGCACTTCTACAGGGTGCCGGTGGACTACGGGCAGCAGCTGCGCGCCGTCGCAAAACTCGGCGACTACGAGAAGGACATCTTCAATCCGTCCTACCTACAGGTGGGCGTTGCCAATCCGCTGCGCCAGCCGGCGACCATCACCGACGGCACCTCCACCGGCGCCTATGGCATGACCTCCATGGCGGATCCCGGGACCACCGTCGCCGCGAACTTCGCCTCGCCGGTGCGCTACCGCAACGCCGCCGAGGGCACGCACGACGTCCGCACGCTGTACCTTGCCGGTGACTACTACCTCCAGGTGGCCGTGGACCCGCTGTACTTTGAGGACGCGAAGGAGACGGAGATCCCGTACACGCTCACCCTGGATCTGGTCGGCGACGTCGAGCCCGGCCCCGGCACGGCCGGGCCCGACGCTTCGGCCGCTCCCACCGAATCCGCGGTGGTAGAACCGGCGGACCACCAGGCGGGGACGGCAACCGTCGTTGCCGTGGCGGACGACGGCGAAGGCCCGGCTTCGGTCCCTGCCCTCGCCTGGGGCATCGGCGCGGCCCTGGTCCTCGCCGCCGCCGCCGCCACCGCCGTCGTACTCCGCAAGAATCGCGGCGTGAAGTAACGCCGGGCTACCGGCTGTGGCTGTGGTCGGCGGGGTCCGTCTCGTCGGAGGAAAGCGCCTCCAGGCGCCGGAGGTCCTCGGGATGCAGCCCGGGCTGGTCCCGCAGTGCCTCGAGGAGTAATTGCATCTGCCGGTCCAGGGCCGGGGCGTGTTGGGGGTGGCCCTCGGCACGGACGTGAGCGGTGAGCATGCGCAGCACCCGGAGCAGCGCGGCGACCACCTCCGGCTGGTTCAGGCAGGTCTGGCGGAGCTGGTCGAAGGCGTGGTTGATGTATTCGCCGTGGTCCAGGTTCCACGGCTGCACGAGGACTCGGCCGGCTTTGTCCCTGAGCGCCTCCGGAGCAAGCGGGGCTGTCAGGACCGCCCGCAGGAGGCTGCCCAGTCGCAGGATGACCTCAACGGCGGTCGTGGGGTCGTTGACGGCGGGGCTCAACGCCCGCAGGCCGATGTCAACGAGCTGCCGGATGGCGAAGTCGACGTCCTGCAGCATGGTCCGCGCGGCGGCAACTTCAAATGCGCCGGCCAGCCTTTCCCGGCTGCGCTCCGGCGGAGGCGGCCACACGGTGACCAGCGGCTCGCCGGCATGGATGTAGGCCCCCACGCGGGTCTCCATCCGCACCGTTGTACCGGCAGGCACTGCTGCCAGAAGCTGGCCGCTGTCCACCTGGCTGACCCATCCGCTGGCTTGGCTGGGTACGACGGCGGCGTCCTCGGGGACAGGGAAGTCTGCGGGGTCGACGCGCTGCAGGCCGGCGGGCACCCGGTCGAGGGCGGCAACGACGGCTCGGCCCTCGACCGCGATGACCCGCGCGACGTTGCCCACCTGCAGGCCCCGGGCGAGATGGTCCAGGTGGACGATGATCCCCACCACCGTCACCAGCGTCAGGACGACGGCGATCGTCAGGGATACGCGCGGTGCAGGCTCGGTGGGTTCCCCGCTCAGGCTCGGCAGGATGAGGACGCAGTAAAAGAACGTGGCAACCAGCAGGCCGATCACTGCCTGGCTCAGCCGATCCCGGATGAACGAGCGCATGACGCGGGGGGAGAACTGGTCGCTGGCCAATTGCAGACTGACCACGGTGAGTGAGAAGACGACGCCGACCGTGGTGATCATCGCACCGGCGACGGTGGACAGCAGCCAGGTGGCGGCGTTACTGCTCATCGCCAGCGTGAGCGGCACGGCAGCATCGTGGCCGAGGGCGTTGTCGACGGCGGTGGCACCGATTGCCAGGGCGATGCCGGCCAGCATCACCACGGCCGGGAAGAGGAAGAGGCTCTCCTTGAAGTGGTAGCGGAAGGCTGCAAGCCGCAGGCCCCAGGCCTGCCCCGGGGCCCGCTTCACCAGGCGGAAGCGAGGATGAGCGGCGACTGGCCCGGCAGCGAGCAGGCCAGCGTCAGGGCCGTGGCCGGCCTCTCCTGGGCTTCGGGAGTTCGATAGACGGTCAACGTCAACGGGTTGGCGTCGATCGTGGTGACGCTGCCCTCGGTGGTGGGCACCGCCGTCGTCGTGGTGGGGACGATGCCGCCGGGACCGCCGCTGCCGCGGACCGGGAGGGCGCCGGCCAGCGGCTCGAGCTTGCCGTCCACGTCGCGGAACTGCTCCGCGCCGGATCCGCCCTGGATGATCACGGTGGCCAGCGCGGTGGCGTACACCGGGTCGGCGCAGGCGTCGTAGATCCAGCGGTCGCCGAGCACGGAGTGGTCCATGGTCCCGGCCAGGAATTGTTCGGCTCCGGGCAGCGGTGCGCCCCGGTAGGTCAGCGGGACGTGCAGCACCGGACCGTCGCCGGCCCGGACCAGATGCGTTTCCATGCCGACCTCTCCGGCCGGATCGTCGAAGCGGAAGGCGCCAAGGTGCTCCAGCTCGCCGGCGTCTGCCCCGAGTTCCCGGAACCACGGCTGTTCGGGCAGCCATGCCGCCAGCAACTCCTGCTTGGTGGGATTCAACACTGCGTCGTAAATGATGGCCATATTTGTAGCCTATCCACTCTCGGACAGGCACGGGCCGGCGGTCAGTCGGTCACCGGCCTGCCGTGCCGCCTCGGTGGTCACTCTCCCCTTTCGCTCGCGGGATGTCCGGGCTCAGACGGACGCGGGCTCGGCGAGGATGGCGTCGATCTGGCCCATGGCCCCCTGCATCCCCTCGACCATCCCCATCTCGAGCATCTTCTCCAGCTGCTCGGCGGACTCGAACCTGGACTCGGTGGTCATCCGGGTGCGGCCGTCGATGGATTCCAGCGTCACCGTGGCGTAGGTGGTGCCCAGGTCCGCCACCGGCTCGCCGTCGTCGTCGGCAAACCCGTCCTCGAAGGTCAGCCGGTGCGGGGCCTCGATCGCGGTGATCCGCCACCAGCCGGCGGCCGTCTCGCCGTCGGGCCCGGTCATGTAGTAACTGGCCGTGCCGCCGGGAGTGAACTCGTGCTTGCTGAAGGTGGCGGGCCACTCGGGCGGGCCCCACCAGCGTTCCAGCTGGCGCGAATCCTCCCAGAGCTGCCAGACGCGCTCGACGGGTGCATCGAACTCGGCCACGAGGGTGAACGTCAGCGCCTCAAGGTCCTGCTTGGTATCGGTAACCGGCATGACGGTGTCCTTCCTATCCCTGGTCGAGAATGTCCTGGATCCGGTCAACGCGTTGGCGCCAGAGCATCTCGTATTCGTCGAGCAGGCGACGCGCTCTTCGCACTCCTTCAGGATGAGGCCGCACCATCTGCTCCCTTCCGCGCTTCTCCTTAACCACCAGGGAAGCCCGCTCCAAGACCGCGACGTGTTTCTGTACCGCGGCGAAACTCATCTGGTACCCCGCCGCCAGACCCGACACCGAGAACTCGCCGGTGAGCACCCGGGCGACGATGTCGCGGCGGGTAGCGTCGGCGAGCGCCTGGAAGAGGCGGTCCAACTCGAGGTCACTGACTTGATTTACAACCATTTGGTTGCAGGTTAGACCTCGGGGAGCGCCGGGTCAAGGGCTTGGGTGGGAAAAGGGAAAACGGTGGCACAGCACACTGGGGCACCGATGCCGGCCTGGTGATCGCCGCTGCGGCCGCAGTGCGGTGTGCGTCGGGCGTACGGACGGCTTGTGGCCCGCCGAGGTTCCGGGCGGGGCGTAGAATTGATTGGCCGCTTTTTTGACCGGCCGTCTCCCTCCAGCAAGGTTGTTTCTCCCATGCCGCAATTCGCGTCCGCGCTCGCGCGTGGCCTGACTGTCCGCCACATCCGTTTCATGGCCCTCGGCTCCGCAATCGGCACCGGCCTGTTCTACGGCTCGGCCGCCGCCATCCAGGCCGCCGGCCCGGCCGTGCTGCTGGCCTACGCCATCGGCGGCGCCGCGGTTTTCCTGGTCATGCGAGCGCTGGGCGAGATGGCGGTGCGGCACCCGGTCTCCGGATCGTTCGGGCAGTACGCCAGCCGCTACCTGGGCCCGTTCGCCGGGTTCATCACCGGCTGGACGTTCGCGTTCGAGATGGCCATCGTGGCGATCGCGGACGTGACGGCGTTCGGCATCTACATGGGCTTCTGGTTCCCCGAGGTGCCGCGCTGGATCTGGATCCTCGCCGTCGTGTTCTTCATCGCCGCCCTTAACCTGGTCAAGGTCAAGGTGTTCGGCGAGACCGAATTCTGGCTGTCACTGGTCAAGGTCGCGGCCATCATCGCCATGATTGTCGGCGGCGCCGCGATCATCATCTTCGGCTTCGGGTTGCCGGACGGCGCCAACCCGGGGCTCGAGACCATGCTGGGGTCCGGCGGCTTCTTCGCCAACGGGTTCTGGGGGCTGCTGGCCTCCTTCTCCATCGTGATGTTCGCGTTCGGCGGAATCGAGACCATCGGGATCACGGCCGGCGAGGCGGAGAACCCGAAGAAGGCGATCCCGGGTGCGATCAACACGGTGCCGGTGCGGATCCTGCTCTTCTACGTCTGCACGCTGGCCGTACTGATGATGATCTCGCCGTGGGACCGGATCGACGGTTCCACCAGCCCGTTCGTGCAGATCTTCGACATGCTGGGCATCCCGGCGGCCGCGCACATACTTAACGCCGTGGTGATCACCGCCGCCATTTCCGCCATCAACTCCGACACGTTCGGCGCCGGGCGGATGATGTACGGGCTGGCCGAGCAGGGCCACGCGCCGAAGGCCTTCGCGAAGATCTCCCGGCACGGTGTGCCGTGGATGACGGTGGCGACGATGGCCGCGGTGCTGCTGGCCGGCGTCGTGCTCAATGCGCTCCTGCCGGAGTCCCTGTTCCTGATCGTTGCGTCGATCGCGACGTTCGCCACGGTCTGGGTCTGGCTGATGATCCTGCTCTCCCACATCGCGATGAAGCGGGAGATTGCGCGGAAGGGGCTGCCGGCGTCGGAATTCCCGGTGCCGTTCTGGCCGGTGGCATCCTACCTGGCGCTGGGCTTCATGGTGTTCATCGTGGTGCTGCTGGGCATCATGCCGGACACCCGGGTGGCCTTGGTGGTGGGCTGTGCGTGGATCGCCCTGCTGTTCGTGGCCTACCGCTTCGGCATCAAGGGCGCCGGGCGGCGCCGCGCGGAGCTGGTGGACGAAACCGGCGCGGACGTGGCCGCGGAACCGGCGCGGACGCCGGCGGAGCAGTAGTTTAGGCCCCTAGCCCTGCGCTGACCGACGCTCAGTCGATCTGGGTCCCGCGGGCCACTGCCCCGCGCCGGATGAGCCGCACGGCCTCTCGGCACGTGCCGGCGGTGGCCGACGGCTCCGGGTGGGCGGCGGCCACCTGCTCGAGCAGGTCGGCGCACCGCTTGGCCCAGAGCACAAAACCACCGGCGGACAGACCCGTCTCCGGCAGGACGTCGGCCAGGCTTTCGCCGGCCGCCCAGCCGTACAGCGGGCGCACCAGCCCGGTCTCCGGTTCCGCGGTACCCGGCAGCCGGTAGCGCCGCTCCAGCACGCTCAGCTCCGCCCAGGCGTCCGTGAGGGTGTCGAAGGAGTACTGCAGCCCGTCGGACGGCATTTTCACCGGCCCCGCCGGGCTCCTGCCGCTGCGGTACACCATGGCGGCCGCAAAACCGGCAAGCTCCACCGGAGTGAGCCGTCGCGCGGCGCCCCTGTCCAGGCCGAGGCAGACCAGCAGGTCCCGCTCGCCGTAGATCCCGCGCAGCCGCGCGCCGCCGTCGTTGTCGTCGATCAACGTCCCCTGCGCATCGACCGTCAGGTAGCCGTACCGGGCGAGCACGCGAACCAGGCCGTTGAAGGTTTCCTCATGAACAGCGGGGTCCGGCCGACCGGACCTCCCGGCCTGGAAACTGGCGAACGACCGCGCCAGCAGTGCGCGTGCGGCCTCGTGGCCGTGCCGCGCGATGAGATTGACGGCCATGTTGTAGCCGGGCCGGAAGCCTGAGTGCAGCGGGTAGGTGCGCCGGGAGGCCAGTGCCGCGACCCCCGCCGGATCCACTCCCGGTCTCCACAGCACGACGGCGTGGCCCTCCGTGTCGATGCCGCGCCGGCCCGCGCGTCCGGTCAGCTGCGTATATTGGCCCGCGGTCAAGGGAACCATGGCCTCGCCGTCGAACTTCTCCAACCGCTCGAGCACCACCGAGCGGGCGGGCATGTTGATCCCCAGGGACAGGGTCTCCGTGGCGAAGACGGCCTTGAGCAGTCCCTCGGCGAACAGTTGCTCCACCAGTTGCCTGCACGCCGGAAGCATTCCGGCATGATGCGCGGCGATGCCCCGGCGCAGGCCCTCCCGCCACCCGGGGATTCCGAGCGCCTCGCCCTCCTCCCCGGTCAGCCCAAGGTCCGCGGCGTCGATGCGGCGGAGGATCTCCCTGCGTTCGCGGAGGTCCGTCAGCCAGAGTTCCGATCCGGTGCAGGAACGAACGGCGGCGTCGCACCCGGCCCGGGAGAAGACAAACACGATCGCCGGCAGCAGCCCGTCGCGGCCGAGCCGCTGGAGCAGCTGCGCCCAGGGTTTGGAATCCCGGCCGCCTTCTGCCGGGCTGCGGGACCGGTGGAACTGCCGGGTCCGGCCGCGCTCCTGCTCATCGCCGGTGGCCGATCGGGTCAGCGAGGCCGCATCGGACAGCGCCAGCAGGTGGGGGTTGAGCGGATGCTCGTCAAGCACCGCCGGCGATTGCGGGTCGAGCTCGTCGAAGGCGACGGGCTCGACGAACAGGTCGAACAGCTGGTTCCCGGCCATCACGTGTTGGAACAGGGGCACCGGACGGTGTTCGGACACCACCACGGCGGTATCGCCCCCGACCGCTTCCAGCCAGCCCCCGAACTCTTCGGCGTTGGAGATGGTGGCGCTGAGGCTGACCAGCCGCACCGTCTGCGGGAGCTGGATGATGACCTCCTCCCACGCCGCTCCCCTGGTCCGGTCCGCCAGGTAATGCACCTCGTCCATCACCACATACGCCAGTCGCTCCAGGCCCGGGGATCCCGTGTAGAGCATGTTGCGCAGCACCTCGGTGGTCATGACGACGACGTCGGCGTCCGGATTGACGCTGCTGTCTCCCGTGAGCAGGCCGACCCGGGCGCTCCCGTAGGCCGCAGAGAGTTCGGCGAACTTCTGGTTGCTCAGCGCCTTGAGGGGCGTGGTGTAGAACGTCCTGGTGCCCCGGGCGACGGACAGGAAGGCGGCGAAGTCCCCCACCACCGTCTTGCCGGCCCCGGTGGGGGCCGCAACCAGCACCCCGCGGCCGGCCTCGAGCGCCGAGCAGGCCTCTACTTGGAACGGGTCCAGCTCGAAGCCCAGCCGGTCCCGGAATTCCCGGAGCCCGCGGGCGCCGGCCGCGCCAGCCGCGCCGGCCGTGCCGGCCGCGCCGGCCGCGCCGGCTTCAAGGCGTTCGTTGTCCGGCATCTTCCGGCGCTCAGGCGCCGATGACCAGGGAGCGAGGGGCGGCCTGCTCGGGGAACAAGTAGGCGCTGATGGCGTGCGCGATCTTGCGGCCGCCCTGGACGGAGGGCTCGATCGGATTCGCGTAGTCGGCGTCTTCGGGACAGATAAGCCTCAGGTCCACCAGCGCCAGCCCCCGGGCGAAGACGGCCCGTGTGATGTGGTCGTTGAACAGGGCGGCGGCCGACCGGATGATCCGCTGGTCGGGGCCCGACGGCGGGGTGTCGTAGATGGTGCAGGCCGCCGTCGGCAGCCCCGTGGCCGCGACCGCATCCAGCATCGCGGCATAGCCGGCGCCGAATTTATCCTGGGCATCGGCGAACATGGCCAGGGCTTCGGCCGCCCAAACGGCCGGTTCATTGAGCAGGTAGGCGTAACCGAGAGCGTCGTTCCCGCCCACGCTGATCACCAGATGCGTGGCGTCCCGCGGGAGGGAGCGGAGCTGGCCGGCGACCCCGCTGATGACGGCGCCGTCGAGGGCCAGGAGCGTGGCCTGCCACCCGCGCGGCAACAGCCCGCGAAGGTGCGTCACGACGTCGGGGCCGCCGGCAACATAGGCAGCGTTGTCGAACACCGAGTCGCCGAGCAGCACGACGTGGCCGGTGCTGCCGGGTGCGTCAGCTGCCATGTCGCCCTCCTGCTTCAGGGTCGGTGAGGCCTTTGGGACCGCGGGCGGGCACTCGGGCCGGTGAGCACACCTTATCCCCCCGTCCCGACCACCCGGTAGGTGCGCCCCCTATCCCCCTGGAGCAGGCCAGAGGACGAAAGGACCCGGGTGCCGTAGAGCGCACCCGGGTCCTTGAGCGAATTACTGTTCAATAGCCGAGGTAGAGCACGTCCTGAAGGGGCTCTCCCGCGGCGATCCGCTTCAGGATTGCCGGCTCGGCATCGTCCGACTCAATGGCGGAATCGACGACGGCGGCTGCCACCTCGGGCGCCAGCACCACCACTCCGTTCTCATCACCTAAGACGATGTCGCCGGGATTCACCGTGGTGCCGCCGATGGTGACCGCGACACCGAACTGCGACCGGCCGGAGCCGTGCCGCTTCGTCGTCAGGCACGTGGTGCCGCGTGCGAAGACCGGCAACGCCCCGCCGTCGTCCGCCGCCTGCAAATCCGTGAGGTCGGTTACCGAACCGTCCACCAGGATGCCCGCCGCGCCGCGGGCCCTGGCCGCGGCAGAGGTGACCGCACCTACCGGGGCGTGGCTCCGGTCCCCGTTCAGGTCCAGAACCAAGACCTCGCCGGGACGAAGCCGGACCAGCGCCTGGTTTACGGCCACGGCATCTGCGTCGGGAATCAACGCGGTGGCGGCTACCCCCATCATGCGGACGCCCGGCACCATGCTCCGGATGTCCCCGCTGCAGAAGCCGTCCTCCAGGAAGTGGCCGAGCGTGGGGAGGCTGACCCGGCCCAGTTTCCGCAGCAACTCATCCATGGTCTGCCCCTGGAACCACTGCCACGCATTCGATCTCCAGGGACACGCCCCACAGGCTGACGCACACCGACGTGCGGGCCGGCCGGTGCGGACCGAAGTACTCGTCGTACACGGCGTTGTATTCCTCGAGCTGGTCAGCACTGGTCAGGTAGGTGTTCACCTTGACCACGTGCTGCAGGCCGCTGCCGGCCTCGATCAGGATCGCTTCCAGGTTCCGGATGGTCTGGCGCACCTGGTCGGAGAAGTTCTCCGGCTGGTCGGCCAGGCCGCCGGGCCCCGCCGGGATCTGCCCGGAGGTGAAGACAAAACCGTTCGCCACCACCGCCTGGGAGTAGGGCCCCACCGGCCCCACCGCACCCGGCGCTGCAGTGATGCGGCGAATGCTCACGATTCCGCCTTGGCAAATGCCTTCACCGTGTCCGTGTTGTCCACGGCGTCGATATCGCCGTGACGGGTCTCCGTTAGAAGGTACAGCGCGATGAGGGAGAGCACTGCGGCGCCCATGATGTACCAGGCGATGGACGTGCTCTGGCCGGTGGCCGCCAGCAACGCCACGGTGATCGCGGGAGTCGCCGCGGAGCCCAGCAGGCCGGAGAGCATGTAGGAAACGGACAGGCCGGAGTAACGGACCTTGGACCCGAAGAGCTCGGCGAGGAAGGTCGCGATCGGTCCGTAGTTGGCGGAGAAGGCGAGCATCATCAGGCCGTAGGCAACGAAGAGCAGCGGCTCGGATCCGGAGTTGAGCAGCCAGAAGAACGGGAAAGCCAGGAGGGCCTCGGCGATGATGCCGGCGAAGATGATGGGTTTCCGGCCCACACGGTCCGAGAGCCGGCCGAAGAAGGGGATGGCGACGAACGCCAGCGCGCAGGCGAACATGACCACCCAGAGCATCTTGTCCTTGGAGTAGCCGAGCTCCGCTGTGCCGTAGTTGACGCCGGAAGCGACCAGGAGGGTGAAGGTGCTGCCCGTGGAGAGGGTGGCGACGCCGCCCAGGATGACCTGCTTCCAGTAGCGCTTCATCAGGTAGGCGAACGGCAGCTTGGCCTTGGCCCCGGTCTCGCGGACCATCTGGAAGGACGGGGTCTCCTCGATGTTGAGGCGGATGTAGATTCCGACCGCAACCAGGACGGCGGAGAGGAGGAACGGGACGCGCCAGCCCCAGCTGAGCAGTGCCTCGTCGCTCATGGTGGAGGCCACGATGAGGAAGGCGACGTTGGCCAGCAGGGTTCCGATCGGAACACCGATCTGCACCATAGAGCCGAAGAAGCCGCGCCGGTTCTCCGGTGCGTGCTCGACGGTCATGAGCACCGCGCCTCCCCACTCGCCGCCGAGCGCCAGACCCTGGATGAGCCTGAGCAGCAGCAGCAGCAGCGGCGCTGCCACACCGATGGTGTAGTAGTCCGGCACCAGGCCGATGGCGAAGGTCGCCGCGCCCATGGTCATGAGTGAGATGAGCAGCATGGACTTGCGGCCCAGCCGGTCGCCGAAGTGACCGAACAGGATGGCCCCCACCATGCGGGCCAGGTAGGCCGACGCGAAGGTCAGGAACGACAGGATGGTGCCGACGGCGCCGTCGAGCTCGGGGAAGAAGATCCGGTTGAACACCAGCGCGGACGCGGTGCCGAAAAGAAACAGGTCGTACCACTCGACGGTGGTGCCGATGACGCTTGCCGTGGATATCTTCCGCATCTTCCGGCGGTCCAAACGGGCCGCGGCCGCGCTGGTGGGTGTCACATGCTGGGACATTGCATCTCCAATAGGGGTGCGAAGTGGTCGGCGGCAGGGCCGCATGCTCGTGCTGAGCGCATTCGAATCGTTTACCCACTATCCCGGGCGTGTAGTGTGCCTCACAATCGCTAAGCACACACGTTTCGGACGCCGGGGCTGGGCATCTGCACACCCGCGCCCGACACAACCCCTACAGGCCCCGGGGGTTTGCCTCAGGCCCAGGCGACAACCGCGCGGGCCGCCTCCACGGGTTTCATCAGGTCGATGCCGGTGAGGTCCTTGAACCGCTTGAGCCGGTTCAGGATGGTGTTGCGGTGGCAGTAGAGATGCTCGGCGGTTTCGGTGACGCTCCCGTTCCGCATGAAGCTGAGCACGGTTTCTTCCAGCCGGTCGCGTTCGTCCGGCCGGCAAACCGCCAGTTGTGCCTCGAGCCCAGCCCTGACATCGATGCCGATCCCTGCCATCCGCAGGCGGGTCAGGCGGGTCCAGTCCTCACCTACGGTCAACGGTTGCTTGTCACTGCTGTTGACCAGATCGCTGAGCACCGCGGCGATCCTCGCCGCCGGCGTCAGTTCCCCGAGTCCGAGCACGGGTCCGTGCACCCCGCAGGGAACCGATGCCAGCGGTGCCGGGACCCGCACGCCGCCCAGGTTTTGCATCCCCTGCGTTTCGGGCCAGAACACGTACGTGTACTTGTCCGCCTGATGGAGGAAGGCCGGCGCCCCACGGTGTGAATAGGACGCGAGCTGACGCAGCGCCGCGGCGGCCTTCCCCTGCGCGGCGGCTATCCCGAACCGGCCATCCGGATTCACGTCGAACGCTGTGGCGAAGCGGTTCCTGGTCTCCGGCAGTTGGCCCTCCGGCCCGAACAACGCGGCCACGAACTCGTGCCGCACGCCTGCTTCCTCCCGGGCCATGAGGATGCGCTCGGCGAGATAGCTGGAATGGGCGGCGGCGGCATAGTCGTCAACCACCTTCCAGACGGTTTCCACCCGGTTTGTCAGCATGGCGGCGTCCTCGGGGCCGGACAGCTCCAACAGGCTGCCCCAGACCACCGGAAAGTCGAGACGCACGGCGGAAATCAGCGCCTCCGGCGGCACACCCTGGCGTGCCCGGCGGGCGCCCAGTTCCTCCGCAAACCTCAGCAGGCCGGGATAGGAAGCGGGTTCCTCCAGGCAGTCCAGGATCAGCTCGAGGGAACCTGCCGCCGTCGACTCCAGATCGTCGTGGCCGACCAAGTCCTGCGCGTAGCCTGGGATGCTCCGAACCCGCTGGACGAAATCCGCCTTCAACGCCCCGGCCTGCTGCCGCAGCCGCGCCACGAGTCCTGCCCAGGCCCGGTCGGACGTCTCGCCAAAGACTGTGTGCATGAGCACAGTCTAAACGCGCCAAAGGGGTTGGCTTCAGCTAGTTACTTCGCAGTTGGCGGCTGCCAGCATGGAACGAGACAAAGACCGAAGGAAGGGAACAGCGTGAGCACTACAGCCATGCCGGAGGCCGGCAGGACCGGCAGCGCAGGCAGCGCCGGCGCCGGTATCAGCGCGGGACATCTGATCGTGGCACAGCTCGAGGCCGCCGGGGTGAAACGCGTCTACGGCGTCCCGGGCGAGAGCTTCCTCGACGTCCTGGACGGCCTGCACGATTCCTCGATCACCACCGTCGTCACCCGCCATGAGGGAGGCGCCGGGTTCATGGCGCTGGCCGAGGGCCGGTTGACCGACCTTCCCGGGATCGCCATGGTGACCCGCGGGCCCGGGGCGGCGAACGCGTTCATCTCCGTCCACACCGCCTATCAGGACGCCACTCCCCTGGTGCTCTTCGTCGGACTCATCCCCGTGGCCGACCGCGGACGTGAGTCGTTCCAGGAGTTCGACATCAACGCCTGGTTCGGCAGCACCGCTAAGAAGGTCTTGGTCCTCGACCATGCAGCCTCGGCAGCCGCAGTCGTGGACGACGCCATCCACACCTCCCTCAGCGGCCGGCCCGGCCCGGTGGTCATCGGCCTTCCCGAGGACGTTCTCACCCACATGGTCCCGGGCGGCGTCCCGGTGACGCCGCGAGCCTTGGCCCGAACGGCCCCGTCGTCGTTGGCACTGCAGGAATTCGGCACGAGGCTGGCACAGGCCAGCCGCCCGATGATCGTGGTGGGCGGCGAAAGCTGGACGCAGGAATCCGGCGAGGCGCTGGCCAGGTGGGCGGCCGGGCGTGGAATCCCGGTGGCCGCGGACTTCCGCGCCTACGATGCCGTGCCGCACCGGCTCGAGGGCGGAAACAGCTACGTAGGGTCGCTCGGCTACGCCCGCAGTGACGCGCTGGCTGCGCGGTTCGATAAGTCGGATCTGCTGGTGTTCATCGGCTGCCCGCGCGCGGACGTCCTGAGCGACGGGTACACCGCCGGCCTGGATGCCGAGACCGTGGTGGTGATGCCCGGCGACACGCTGGGGCACTTCGGGCGCCTCGACCAGCACATCGTGGCCGATCCGATTGCTTTCACCGAGGCCCTGTCCGGGCTGCCGGAGACCGGCGCCGCCGAGCCGTCCTGGCTGCCGGACGCCCGCGCCGAGTACGAGCGCTTCAGCGCCCCGGTGCCGCTCGACGGCGGCCGCGGCGTGGACCTGAACGAGTGCATGGCGGTGCTGCGCGAGGAACTGGACGACGACGCCGTCATCACCTACGGCGCGGGAAACCACGCGCTGTGGCCGGCACGCTACCTGCCGCACTCGGCGGCGGACTCGCTCGTGGCACCGCGCAACGGCGCCATGGGGGTCGGCATCCCTGCCGCCGTGGCGGCCGGATTGATCTTCCCCGGCCGGCAGGTGGTCTCCGTGGCCGGCGACGGCTGCTTCCTCATGAACGGGCAGGAGTTCGGGACGGCCGCGGCGTACGGCAGCGCGCCGGTGGTCATCGTGGTGGACAACGGGTGCTTCGCGACCATCCGCGAGCACCAGGAGCGCAGCTATCCGGGCCGGCCGTCGGGCACGGAGCTCACCAACCCGGACTTCGCGCAGTGGGCCCAGTCCTTCGGTGGCTACGGCGAACGGGTGGAGCGGACAGCTGATTTCCGCGATGCCTTCCGCCGCGCCGTCGACAGCGGCAAGCCCGCCCTGCTGCACGTGCTGCAGGACCCATCCGTGCGGTCACCGAAGACCGGAGAACAGGAGGACGCGCGATGAGCGGGCTGGATTCACACGACGACGCACGCTTCTTGCGGGACTTCGAGGCGCTGAGCGGGTTCGGGGCGACGGAGAACGGCGGGGTCCACCGGCTGGCCGGATCGGCGGCGGACGGCGAACAGCGGCGCTGGTTCACCGAACTGCTGGAGTCAGAGGGCTTCCGCGTGGAGTTCGACCAGATAGGCAACCAATTCGGCCTGCTGGAGTTGGTGCCGGACGCGCCGTTTGTGGTGGTGGGCTCGCACCTGGACTCCCAGCCGACCGCGGGTAAGTACGACGGCGCCTACGGGGTCCTCGCCGCCGCGCACGCCGCGTTCCGGCTGGCGGCCGAATGGCGCTCCTCGGGCACCGCCCCGCAATACAACCTGGCGGTCGTGAACTGGTTCAACGAGGAGGGCGCACGGTTCAAGCCCTCGATGATGGGCAGCTCGGTCTACACCGGAAAGATGACCGCCGCTGCCGCGTTGGCGGTGGAGGACCCGGCCGGTATTACGGTCGCGGAAGCGCTGCAGTCCATCGGCTGCCTCGGGTCCGGCACGGGGCCGGCGGCGGCCTACTGCGCCGAGATCCATATCGAGCAGGGCCGGAGCATGGAGCGCGACGGCGTGACGATCGGCCTGGTGGATTCAAACTGGGCGGCGAACAAGTACGAGTTCGTGGTGCACGGCGAGCAGTCGCACACCGGCTCCACGGTGATTGCGGACCGGAAGGATGCCCTGCTGGGGGCCTCGATGCTGGTGGTGGCGGCGCGGGAAATTGCGGACCGGTTCCCCGGCGTCCTGCACACCTCCGTGGGCCAGCTCGACGTGTATCCGAATTCCCCCGTCGTCGTGCCGTCCCGGGTGAACCTGTTGCTTGACCTGCGGTCAGCCGACGAGGCGGTACTGGCCGAGGCCGACCAGATGCTGCACGAGCGGATGCTTCAGATCGAGCGGGCCGCGAACGTGCGGATCGACAAGGGCGGCTCCCACTGCTGGCCCGTGACGCCGTACCAGCCTGAGGGCGTGGAACTGGCCGAAAAGGCCGCGGTCGACCTCGGCCTTTCCTACCGGAAGGTGAAGACCCTGGCCGGGCATGACTCGACGAACATGAAGGACATCGTCCCGACGATCATGCTCTTCGTGCCCTCGGTCGAGGGCATCTCGCACAACGAGCACGAGTACACCAGGGACGAGGACGTCGTGGCAGGCCTGCACATGCTCACGGACGTGGTCCGGCGCCTGTGCCACGGGGAGTTGGACCGCGCGGAATAGTCGGCCCGCGCTCTTTGTTGACGTGTCCATGAAGATTGAGATCTGGTCCGACATTGCCTGCCCCTGGTGCTTCATCGGCAAGCGCCGCTTCGAAACGGCCCTGGAGGGCTTCGAGCACAAGGACCAGATCGACGTCGAATGGCGCAGCTACCAGCTCGACCCCACCCTGCCGGAACACTATGACGGCACCGAGACCGAGTACCTGTCCCGGATGAAGGGCATGCCGCAGGACCAGGTCAAGCAGATGTTCGGGCACGTCACGGCGCAGGCCGCGGGCGAGGGCCTGAACTACGACTTTGACTCCGTGGTGGTGGCCAACAGCTTCACCGCGCACCGCTTCCTGCATCTGGCCAAGGAGCACGGCGTGATGGACCAGGCCAAGGAAGCCCTGCTGTCCGGCCATTTCGAGCAGGGCAAAGACATTGGCGACGCCGAGTACCTGGTGGGCATCGGCGTCGAACTGGGCATTTCCGAGACGGAGATCCGCGAGACGCTGGCGGGCGACCGCTTTGCCGCGGAGGTCCGCGCCGACATCGCCGAGGCCCGCGCGCTCGGCGTGAACGGGGTGCCGTTCTTCGTGCTGGACCGCAAGTACGGGATCTCCGGGGCGCAGCCGGCCGAGGCGTTCGCGCAGGCGATTCGGCAGGCGTGGAACGAGCGCAGCCCGCTGACCGTGCTGCCGCAGTCGAAGACCGACGACGGCGCGGTGTGCGGCCCCGACGGCTGCAACTGACCTGACCGGACCGGAACCGGCGGGCTGCTTCCCGAAGCGGCCCGCCGGTTTTCCTGTGTCCTATGCCTTATCTTGTGCCCTGCGCGTTGCCGGGCGGGCCGTCGAGCACGGTGGGGACGTACTCAAGCAGCTGGAGCCGGCCGTCGAAGGTTCTGCTGTCCACCATCTCGAGCGCGACGTCCGGGTAGCCGTCGTAGATCCGTTCCCGGCCGGTGCGGCCCGTGATGACGGGGAAGACGACCAGCCGGAACCGGTCCACGAGGCCCGCGGTCAGCAGCGACCGGCACAGGCTGAGGCTGCCTAGGGTGCTGAGCTGCCCGGTCCCGGTGCGTTTCATCTCAGCCACGGCCGCGACGGCATTCCCGGTGACGAGTTCCGAGTTCGGCCAGGTCAGCGGCGCCTGCAGCGTGGAGGAGAAGACGACCTTCGGCACGGCGGCGAGCCCGGTCAGGCTGGCGCCCTCATCTTCGGAGAATTCCGAGGACCCGGCCGCGGCCTGCTCGGACATGCCGGACATCAGCCGGTAGGTGTTCGCGCCCAGGAGGAAGGTGTAGTCCTTCTCCCCCTCCTGCTCGAGCCAGGCCAGATACTCCGGGCCCTCCAGCCCCCACCAGCCGGGCCAGCCCACGGCCGAGGCATAGCCGTCCAGCGAGATGATCAGGTCCACCATCAGGTTCGCAGATCGCGCCTGCGCAGTTGTCTCGCCCATCGCACGCTCCTCGCTCTGCACGGCGCTTGGCCGACATGTTACTCCCGAAGCGATAGGTTGTTGAGGGTGCTGCGGGCGCCCGGGCGCCCGGAGCGAAGGTCCGCTTCCCTGAACTGTGGCGGTCGCCGTCCCCTTGGGCGACCGGCGAAGCACCCTGGCTGCACACTGCGGTTCCATCGGCGTGTGCAGCGCATGTACTGATTGGCCGGCCGACGCTTCGGCCCGATTGAGAGGACCGATAGCGGGATGAATCAGCAACCGACGAGGCTCTGGACCAAGAACTTTATTCTGGCCATCGTCGTCAACCTGTTCATCTCCCTGGTTTTCTACATGCTGATGACCACGATGGCGCTCTACGCCGTGGACCGATTCCAGGCCTCCGACACCGCCGCCGGTTTCACGTCCAGCGCGTTCGTGCTCGGTTCGGTCATTGCGCGGATCTTCGCCGGCCGGCTGCTGGACGTCGTCGGCCGCCGGAAGATGATCCTGGCGACCATGGCCGTGTTCGTGGCCGCCTCGCTGCTGTACATTCCCACCGGTTCACTGACCTGGCTGCTGGTGCTGCGCATCGTGCACGGCATGGCCTTCGGCGCGGGCACCACCGCGGTGGCTGCCTCGGCACAGACCCTCATCCCCCACACCCGGCGCGGCGAGGGAACCGGGTACTTCGGCCTGTCCACCACGCTCTCGACGGCGGTGGGCCCCTTCGTCGGCGTGCTGCTGGCGGGGCTGCGCAACTACGATGCGATGTTTTACTTCTGCGCCGCCGCCTCCGTGGTTGCCCTCGTGGTGGCCCTGTTCCTGCGGGTGCCGGAACTGCCGGCCCCGAAGCGATCCGGTCGGTTCCGGATGAGCCTCAGCGATATTTTCGAGACAGCGGCCCTGCCCATCTCCTGCATCATCCTGCTGGCCGGGACTTCCTACTCCGGCATCCTGATCTTCCTGACCTCCTACGCGGAGTCGCGGGGCTCCACCTCCGCGGCCAGCGTCTTCTTCCTGGTCTATGCGGGGGCGGTGCTGGTCTCCCGCCTGTTCGCCGGCCGGATCCAGGACCGCCGCGGCGACAACAGCGTCATGTACCCCACCCTGATCTCCTTCGTGCTGGGGTTGGCGCTGCTGATCCCGGACCCCACCCTCCTGACCATCATCGGCTCAGCGATTTTCAGCGGCATCGGCTTCGGCACCATCATGTCCGGCGCGCAGGCGATTGCGGTGAAGGTGTCGCCGGCCATGCGCATCGGCACGGCCACGTCCACCTTCTTCCTGGCGCTCGACCTCGGTTCCGGGCTCGGCCCCATCCTCCTGGGCACGCTGGTTCCGGTTCTCGACTACCCGGGCATGTACGCCCTGCTGGCCGTGGTGATGGTGCTGACCACCCTGCTCTACTTCTTCGTGCACGGCCGCCGGAAGGGTGCCGCCGGCGCCGTCGGCACCTAGGGGCGCGGCGTCCCGGCGCCGCGGCGATGCGGAGCGGCCGGTGCGTCGGGCAAAGGTCGCGGGCGGAGCGTCGCGGCGGTGCGGAGGGCACTCAGGCCAGGCACCGCCGTCGTGCTGGAAGCGCTACTCCTGCTCCGCCGCTTCGCTGGGCGTGGGTGACAGCCGCGGGCAGCTCAGCGTCCCCGGCGTCTGGTCCACCCGGTTTGCCGGGACGAGTTCCTTGTAGCCGGCGCCCACCACCACGTCCACGCTGTCATCGGCGCGGTCGTCGGCCACGTATTCCGAGTCAGGAATATTCCGTTGGAGATTGAAGGCGTTGGCTTCGCCGGCCTTGCCGGACACGACGACGGCGCTCATCCCGTAGACGCTCAAGGTCTTGTTGCCGACGGAACCGATGTCGTAACCGCGGTCGGACAACGCCGCGGCCACCTTGCTGCCCAGGCCCTCCAGCTGCGTGCCGTTGTAAACGTTGAGCCGGAACGAACCGTTGTCCGGATAGTCGTAGGTGCCGGTCGGGCAGGTGACCGCCTCCGGGGGCGGCGGCGGGCCCCAGCCGGGAACCTTCAGGTCGCCGCGGGCGACGGCCAGGGCCGCGAGCGCCGCGGCGATGACCAGGCCGACCAGCAGCACCAACACCACCCCATGCAGGATCCGCCGCTGGTAACTGTGCGGCTTCTCCACATTGCCGTCCTCGACGAAGACGCGGTCCAGATCCTCTTCGGTGATGACGCGCTGGCCCTGCCAGCTCAGTATCTGCTTGGGCTTGCGTCGGGGTGGCGGCGGGATGCTGGGTTCAGTCATCGACCACCAGGACCCGGGCATGCAGCACGGCCCTCTGGTGAAGCGCCGTGCGGACCGCGCGGTGCAGTCCGTCTTCCAGATAAAGGTTCCCCTGCCACTGCACCACGTGCGGGAACAAATCCCCGAAGAACGTGGAGTCCTCGGCCAGCAGGGCATCGAGGTTAAGCGTCGACTTGGTGGTGATCAGCTCGTCCAGGCGCACTTGGCGCGGCGGCACCTCGGCCCAATCCTTGGGGCTGACGTGGCCATGTTCGGGGTAGGGGCGGCTGTCGCCCACGGCTTTGAAGATCACGAACCCAGCCTAAGGAAGTCGGCCCGCGAAGGAAACGCGCGCCACAGCGTGCCGCGGACCCGTAGCCAAAAGGTTACGGTCCGTGTGCTGCACGTGTTGGGCCCTATTGCTGCCTGCTTTAGGCCGCCGTCTCCCGCCTGTCAGGCCGCGGTGATCGGCACTTCGCGGACGCCCACGGTCTCGCCGGTGATCCAGTCCTCCCACTCGACCCGCAGCCGGTACTCCCCCCGCTCCGGCGGGTGCAACATCACGTCGTACCGCTCGGCCGCGCCGAAGGCCAGCACGTCGGTCATGAGCGGGTATCCGGCCTCCCGGCAGGTCGGTGAAGGCGCCCCCGGCACGGAGGTGTCACGGAACGGCCGGCCGTCGTGAGCAATCAGCTCGGCCATCCGCACCGGCTCCCCGTCCATGGCAGTGAAGTACATGCGGTTGGGAAGGTAGTTGGCGTTCAGGATGCGCAGCAGCGTCGGCTTCTTCTCGCCGCCGGCCACGTTGGCCCGCAGCGCCGACAGGCTCCACACCCGGTTGTCGCCGGAGCGCCGGCGAATCAGCTCGCCGCCCATCAGGTAGAAGTGCTTGGGCTCGAACCGGTTCAGCCCCACGTCTTCGCCGGAGAGCCCGGCCGCGTGGTGCATTTCGTGCCAGCGCGGATCCAGCGAATACGGGATCAGAATGGACTCGGTGTCGACGTCGTACTCCGGCCCGTCCACGAACGCCCGCCGCGCTCCCGGCGTCACCGGGTAGTCGGGGTGCACCACCGGATCGACGATCACGGGGCCGAACATCCCCATCTGCGCGTGCAGCACGGTGTTGACGTGGCAGTGGTAGAAGTAGGTGCCGGCCGCGCCGTAGTTGGGATCTCCGGGCCGACCCGGCTCCGGCGCCCACTGGTAGGTGTACGTGCCGCCGATCTCGAAGGACGTATGGCCGACCCCGTCGTTGCGCGGGTCGGGTTCCAGCCCGTGCCAGTGGATGGTGTGCGGGCCCATCGAGGGATGCACGGTGGCGTGGAAGATCTGCCCTTCCAACGGCCGGATCAACGGGCCGGGAAAACCGCGGCCCGACTCCCGCGAGTCGAAGCTCCACATCTCGAACACGGCGCCGTCGTCGAAGCGCAGGTCCCGGTTGAAGACCTCCAGGTAGACGGACGAGTGCGGCGTCTGCCGGAATTCCGTGACCGGGCGGTCCAGATCCAACTGGTCGGAGCTGAAGTCCACCTGGCTCCGGAAGCGGTGGCGCGGTCGGCCGTCGTCGTCAGTGGGGCTCGGGCTCGGCGTCGGCTCCCCGGGCTGGGTTGGTTCCCCGGTGGGGGACGACGTCGGTGCCTCCGTGGGCTCCCACGTGGGCGTAGGCGTCGGTGCGGCGGTGGGAGTGCCGGTGGGCGAGGTGGTCGGCTCAGCCGTGGGCGCCGCCGTCGCGCTCGGTCGCGGCGTTGCGGTGGGCTTCGCCGTCGCCGTGGGCTTCGGCGTCGCGGTGGGCTCGGTCCCGCCGCTGCCCTTGCGGTCGTCGTCGTCCTTCTTCTTGCCCTTTTTCCGGTCCTCCTCGCGCCGACGGGCAGCTTCCTCCTGCTTTCGCTCGGCCTCGGCCCGCTTGCGTTGCTCTTCGGCCCGTTGCGCGGCGGTGCGGCTGCCGGAGCGCAGGGGCACTCTCGGGTTGCTCATCATCCCTCCCCGGGAAGCGGTGCCTTCAGGTTCCAATGAGCCACCAGCCCGCCCGGATACAGGCCGCCGGCGGCAGTTTGCGAGGGCTCGGCGTGGCAGTGCATCGGGTACTCCCAGTCGGTGGTCCGGGCGTACCAGACCGGATCGAGGGCATCCGGCGGCCGCTTGACCGGGATGATGCAGTCCTTCCGGTCCATCGGTTGCAGCTCCACCACGTCCTCCCACTGCTGCAGCACCACGTGGCCCTGCTTGTCCATGTACCCTTCGCGCCGCGGCCAGTGGTAGTTGTTCCGCCGCACGGTCCACAGGTGGTTCCCGTGAAAGTGGATCTGGTGGTACACGATTCCGGGGTTGATCAGCCGCACCAGCTGGCCGCCGCGGAGGGTGCCGGCGGTGGTGCCCTCGCCGAACTGGCGCACGTCGAGCTGCCGCGGATACCCGGAGACCAAGGTTTCCTCGTCGCTGGCCAGGTTGAGCGCCTCGTTCCGGGTCATCGCCAGCGACTCGTAGCCGCTGCGCCCGTTGAGCGTGAAGTACCGCGGCACCGCCTTGGTCTGCAGCGGGTCAACGGTGCCGCCGGCGGCCTCGATGGCCGCCCAGTTCGACTCCACCGCGTGGCAGATCCACACCCACTGCCGTTCGAAGCTGGCCCGGCCGGGCGTGATGTCCCACTGGTGCACCGGATCCATCACGATGAGCGCGCCGAAGAGCCCGAGGGTCCGCTCGACCGGCGCGTTGGTCGGATCGCTGTAGATATACGAGCCGGCTGGCGGGCACGGCAGCTCCAGCAGTGCGCTCCCACCCGGTGCAATCGGGCCAGTCCGGGCGTCCGCGTGGTCCGGTCCAACGTCGTGCAGGACAAACTCATGGTCCTTGGACAGCCGGTTGTGCACCCGGAAGCGGAGCGTCGAACCCACCTCCGCGATGATGGTGCGCGCCGGGAAGTAGCTGGCCCAGTAGTTGCGGCGGATGAAGTACTGTCCGGGGTTCGCCGGGTCCGGGCCGTAGGGCTGCGGGGTGCCGCGCGGCGGCAGCGCCGCCCCCAGCGGATAGGTCCGCGACTCCACCAGCCGCCCGTCGGCGGTGAACACCTTAGGCGCCACGGCCAGGCTCGGCGAGGCGTCCCGCAGGCCGGTGGGCCGGTCGCCGAAACCCCGGTGGTAAACCAGCGAGTCGTCCACCATCTTCAGGTAGCCCTCGTTGATGTAGAGGTCCAGCACGCCGGGGACGGGCACGACGGCGGAGGGCCGGGTTCCGGTGGCGACGGACTGGGCGGGGCTCCTCCGCCCAGTCACGGTCGTCTGGGCCGATGCCGCGCCGCCCAGTCCGCCCAGGGCCAGCGCTCCGAGGCCGGCGGCCGCCCCGTATCTCAGGAAGTTCCAGCGCCCGACGCCGGCTGTCTCCTGGGAGTCCTTTGGCATCCGGGGCTGCGCGCCTTCGGTGCCGGTCCTATCCGAGGCAGCGCTGCCCAACGCAGAGCTACCCGAGGCTGCGTCCATCGTGCGGCCGTGGTCCGGCTCCGGAACGTGCTCAGCCATGATGTCCGCCTTCGTCCAGCCAGCCGGGTCTGAGCGCCACGCGCGGCAGTTCGAGCCGCAGCGGCGCCGCGTGCAGCCACGGATCCGTAAACTCCGCCGCCAAGCGCTGCGCGTCCGCCGGCACCAGGAAGCTGATCCAGAAGCGCTCGGTACTCCGAGCTGCCAGCGCCACGGCCTCCCCGGAGTCCCGGTTGGTCACCGTCGGACCGCCGTCGCCGACCCTCAGCCGCAGCTGCCCGGGGGCGAACAGCACCGCGTCCTCCGAAGCGTTTTGAACCTCCAGCTCCACCAGCAGGTGGTCGCCCCAGGTCATGTTCGCCGGTTGTGGCGCCGCCGCCATGATGGGGCCGTGGCCGGCGTGCCCGGATCCACCCCCGACACTCCCCCGGCCTTCCGCGCCGCCGCCCGCAGGCCGCCCCGCAGCAGCGGAGGTCTTCGCGCCCCTGGCGGGAACACCGCCGTCGTACGCCAACCGATGCTGGCGCTCCGCGGACACCAGCCTCACGCTCCCGAACGACGTTTCCACGCCTCCCGAGCCCACGGTGCCGGCCCGCAGGCGGCTGGCCGTGAGCAGTCCCGCGCCGCCCGCCACGCCGGCGATGCCGGCCCCAACAAGTACCCCAAAAACACGCCGCGAGAGACCGGACGGCAGGCTCGCGCTGCTGTCCGGCCCCGGCACGACCGCGCTATCCCCATAGAGCGTCGTCATTGCCTTACCGCTTTCCCATTCCCCCAAACCTGTAGGCACCCATCCTTGCCGGGCGGGCTTGGGAAAAACTGGTGGGATGCGAACGGCCGTGCCGTCCCGTCATACTGGGACCATGAGCCTCACAGCCGGTCTCCCTGCCCGCCCGGAGCAGCCGCCCATCGGCCTGCTGCTGGACGTCGACGGCCCGCTTTCATCGACGGTGACACGGACCGTGCCGGCGGAGATCATCCACTCGTTGCTCGTGATGGCCAAACGCGGCTGGCCGATCGTGTTCAACACCGGACGGTCGGACCAGTTCATCAAAGAGCAGGTGATGGAGCCGATGCTGGCCGCCGGGATGCCGCCGGAGGTGCGTTGCTATGCGGTGTGCGAAAAGGGCGCCGTCTGGTTCAGCTTCACCGCGGCCGGCCCGGGCACGATCCATGTGGACCATGCGCTGGCACCGCCGCAGGAGTTCGCCGCCGAGGTGCGCGAGCTGGTCCGCTCCGGCTATTCCAGCCACATGTTCTTCGACGAAACCAAGCGCGCCATGGTCTCCGTGGAGCAGGTGGTGGGAACGGAGAACCGGGAGTACCGCCAGGTGCAGGAAAAGTTCGACGCCGAGGTGCTGGCTTTGATGTCCCGGTTCGGCATGGGTGCCACGCGCCTGGACCAGCACCTGCCGGACAGCGACGACCAAATCGACTACCGGGTGGACCCAAACATCATTGCCACCGACATCGAGTCGGTGCAGCTGGGCAAGGACCTGGGCGCCGAGCGGGCGCTGGAAATGCTGGCCGCGGACGGCGTGGTGCCGCACGCGTGGCGCACGATGGGCGATTCGCGCACCGACTATGCGATGTCCGACCTGCTGCACCACAACGGGCACGCGGTGCTGCACGTGGACGTGCGCCCCGACGACGGGGTCCCGCAGAAGCCGTACCCGGTGCTGACCGCGGCCCACCTCGGTTTCCCGAGGGCCGTGCACGAAGAGGCCGGCGCGGCGTTCCTGCGGACGTGGGCGGCGATCGCGCAGACGTTGTAGGGCTTGCCGGGCGGCGTAGGGGCTTTACGAGCCGGCCCGAGGGTCTTCCTAGTCGGCCGCGCCCGCCGTCGGGCCGTAACACGGCGAAATACGGGGCCCATTCCACGCCGATTCCCTTCGCGAGTCAAGAGAAACTCTGCCTTCGCAGCAAAACGTAACGTCCGTAACAATTGACTCCAGGCCCGGTGCTAGTCTGCCTTCCATGAACGCACTTCAGGGGAGCATTCCAGTACTCGACATGAGCACCGCCCGCCTTGCGGACGGCAGCTTCAACCCGGTCTTCATCGACCAGTTGCGCGACGCCGCGCACCGCGTCGGATTCTTCCAGATCACCGGTTACGGCGCCGCCGAGGGCCAGGTGGCGGAGCTCTTCGACGCGATGAAGTGCTTCTTTGACCTGCCGCTGGAAGAGCGGTTGAAGCTGGACAACCGAAACTCCCCGCATTTCCGCGGCTACACCCGCATGGGCACCGAGCGGACCCAGGGCCGCGCCGATGCCCGCGAGCAGCTGGACTACTCGCCCGAGAGCGAGCCGGTCACCGACTACCCCGAGGACCAGAAGTACTGGCTGCTCCGCGGTCCGAACCAGTGGCCGGACGCCGTGCAGCCGGACCTGCGCGAGAAGGCCATGGCCTGGGCCGAGCTGATGTCCACGGTGGGCCATGACCTGCTCTCGGCCATCGGCGTCGGGCTGGGCCTGCCGGAAGACTACTTCGACGAGCCGTTCGCCGGCACCCCGCACTGGATGGGCAAGCTGGTGCACTACGTGGGCGGCGTGGTGGAGGAAGCCGGCGACCAGGGCGTGGGCGTGCACGCCGACTACGGCTTCGTCACCCTGCTGCTGCAGGACATGGTGGGCGGGCTCGAGGTGCGGCCGCCGGAGTCCGATGAGTGGCTGCCGGTCGAGCCGATCGAGGGTGCCCTGGTGGTGAACCTGGGCGAAATGCTCGAGGTCGCCACCGACGGCTACATCACCGCCACCGTCCACCGCGTGCAGGCTCCGCCGCCCGGCGTGGACCGCTACTCGGTGCCGTTCTTCTGGTCGCCGCGCCTGGATGCCGTGATCGACCCGGTCCCGCTGCCGGACGAGCTCAAGGCCGAGTCCCGCGGCCGCACTGACGACCCCACCAACCCGATGCTCTCTAGCTTCGGCGCCAACATGCTCAAGGGCCGACTGCGCGCCCACCCGGACGTGACCGAGAAGTTCTATCCGGAGCTGCTCGCCAAGAAGTAGGCGCGGCAGGTCGCCGGGACGGGGCTGAGCCTCCTGGCCGGGACTCCTGGCCTCCTGGCCTTCGATGGTGTGTGCGGCGCTCGGCGTCGCACACACCATTCTTCTCGGTAGAGGCTTTCCCACCCGATGCGCGGCCGTTCCCGCTCGCCCATAATGGCTGTGTGGGCAACATCCTGACCCGCTGGCGCGAAGAACTGCGGGGCACATTTTCCGGGCAGAGCGACACGATCCCGCAGTGGGAGCTGGACCTGGAGAACGGCGACGACGCGGGCTACTTCGCGCCCGATTCGGCCGTCTGGGCGGTTCACGGCTCGATGCATACTCTGGTCGCCGGCATCCGTTCGCTGCTCACCCAGACGCTGCATCCCGGCGCGCTGGCCGGCGTGCATGACTTCTCCGCCTACCGGGATGATCCGCTGCGGCGCCTGGCTAATACCATCCGGTGGATCTTCACAGTCACTTACGGCGACACCGCGGCGGCGCGGTCCGCCTGCGACCACGTCCTGCGCCTGCATGAACGCGTCCGCGGAACCTACACCGACTCCTCCGGCGGGCAGCAACCGTACTTTGCCAACGACCCCCACCTGTTGCGGTGGGTGCATCTGACCTTCACCGACGCCTTCGTCACCGCGCATTTGGCCTACGGCCGCCGGTTGCCGGGTGGTCCGGACCGCTATGTGGCCGAATGGGCCAAGGCCGGCGAGCTCATGCAGGTCTCGGACCCGCCCCGCACTTATGCGGAACTGCGCGCTCAACTGGCCGGCTTCGCCCCGGAGCTAGCCGCGTCGCCCACCATGGAGGAGACGGTCGCGTTTGTCAGGCGGCCGCCGCTGCCCCGCTCGCAACGGCTGGGTTACCACATCCTGTTCGCCGCCGCCGTCGAAACGCTTCCCGAGGAGCACCGCCGCCTGCTGGGGCTGCGCCCGACCACTCCCCTGCCGCTGCGGATCCTCATAAAGTCCGCCACCCGGATCGTCCTAGGCGTCGTCCGGCTGGGGCTGAGCAAGACCGGGCCGAGCGAAGCCGCTGCCCGCCGCCGACTCGCCCGGCTCGGGCAGCAGGCTTGACGGCGCGCGTCACGGGACGCAACTGTCCACGTTTAAAACGACCCTGGGGCAAAGCCGCAGGTCAGGGGCCTGTGATTCGCCAAAAGATGGACAGTTATGGCTGAACATGGACAGAAGCAGCCGGATCCGCGGCTGGCTCGCCGGTAAGAACCCCCTCGTCCGGCCGCGCGCTGCCCCTCAACGACCGGCCTTGCGCTGCGCCTCCGCGACCGACCTTGCGCTGCGCCTCGGCAACGGGCCTTGCGCTGCGCCTCGGCAACGGGCCTTGCGCTTTAACGCCAGCGGCCCCGGTCTGCAGTGCAGATGGGGCCGCTGGGTCTGGCGGAGGATGGGGGATTTGAACCCCCGAGGGCGTGAACCCAACACGCGTTCCAGGCGTGCGCCATAGGCCGCTAGGCGAATCCTCCAGATGCTTGCTCACAAGAGCAGATACCAGAGTACCCGAAAGCGGCCCCATGTGCCGAATCGGCAGGAGTGCAGGGAACTGGGCGCGGGAGTCCAGAAAGCTGGGGCCGAGGACTCCAAGGTGTCTGGGGTGCGGGAATCCAGGGGGCCGAATCCGGGAGTCCATGTACCTCAACCCAAGCCTCTAAGGGGCCTGAGGTTGGGCGACCTGGCCTCCTCCGGAGACGGCCGCCACCCCTTCAGCACGGGCCCAAAAATTGAATCCGAGACCGTGCGGGTACCGCCGCCGTTTAGCTCTGGAAGGCTGCGACCGGCAGTGGCAAACTTACGCCATGGGTGAGGTGAGGGGCTGGGGGCAGCCCCTTTTCTAAGGGGACTAAACAACATGGCCACCGGTACAGAGTCAGCGGTAGGCAGCGTGCCACCGGCACGCATTGTGGACTGGCTGCTGGCCGGGGATGCGTCAATCCGGTTCCAGACCCTGCGTGATCTCTGCGACGCGCCCGGAGGCGAAGTGGCGGCCGCGCAAGCCCAAATCGCCGACTCCGGCTGGGGTGCCCTGCTGCTCGAGGCGCAGGATTCGGACGGCAGCTGGGGCGGCGGCCTCTACAACCCCAAATGGACCTCCACCATGTTCACCCTGCTGCTGCTGCATTGGCTCGGACTCGCCCCGGGGCACCCGCAGGCCGTGGCCGGCTGTCGGAGGCTGCTGGACGGGGCAGAGTACTTCGACGGCGGGCTGACCTACGGCCGGCACCAGGACCGGGCCGAGAACTGCGTCACGGCCATGGCTGTGCTGGTCGGCTCCGAGCTGGGCCAGCGACTCGGCGGCGATCCACGGATCGACAAGGCAGTGTCGTGGCTGCTGGCCGAGGAACTGGACGACGGCGGTTGGAACTGCGAGCCCCACAGCTCGCCGACCAAGCACGCCTCGTTCCACACCACCATCAGCACGTTGGAGGCGCTGGCTGCCTACCGGCACAGCGGCGGTGCGATCAAGGTGGAGGTCGCCGAGGCACGCGGCCGCGAATTCCTGCTGATGCATTCGCTTTACCGGTCACACCGGACCGGGGCCGTGGCGCATCCCTCGCTGTCCCAGTTCCGGTTCCCGCCGCAGTGGCACTACGACATCCTGCGCGGCCTGGAGTACTTTCGCGCCGAGGGCTGCCCGCACGACGACCGGATGTCGCCCGCCATCAATGTAGTGGCCCACGGACGGCGCAGCCCGGGCAACTGGGGCGGGTACCGCCCGTATCCGGGGCGGATGTGGTTCCGCTGGACGGCAGAGGACATCGGCCGCTGGGCCACGCTGCGGTGCTCCCGCGTGCTGCGCTGGTGGGATGCTCCCGACGCCGTTCCCGACGCCGCCGCCGGCTCCCCGACGACCCCCGACGGGTGACGGGCGCCTGATTTCGGGCCGCCGTCCGACGTCAGGTAGACTGTTCGTCGGCCCCTCATGCGGTGTCATCCTGTGAACTCCCCCAGGACCGGAAGGTAGCAAGGGTAAGCGGGCTCTGTCAGGTGCATGAGGGGTCTTTACTTACCCCCATGCTGCCTATCCCCAGCCCGGCCGCTCCGGCGTGCACCGGCCCAGTTTCAACCGATAGGGTTTGATCGTGAGTACAGCCCTTTACCGTCGCTACCGCCCGGACACTTTCGCGGACGTTATCGGGCAGGAACACGTCACCCATCCGCTGATGGCGGCGCTGCAGAAGAACCGCGTCAACCACGCGTACCTGTTCTCCGGCCCGCGCGGCTGCGGCAAGACCACCTCGGCCCGCATCCTGGCCCGCTGCCTGAACTGCGCGGAGGGCCCCACCCCCACCCCTTGCGGCACCTGTGACTCCTGCGTCGAGCTCGGCCGCGGCGGACCCGGCAGCCTCGACGTCATCGAGATCGACGCCGCATCCCACGGCGGCGTGGACGACGCCCGCGACCTGCGCGAGCGGGCCACCTTCGCCCCGGTGCGCGACCGCTACAAGATCTTCATCATCGACGAGGCCCACATGGTCACGTCTGCCGGCTTCAACGCCCTGCTCAAGATCGTCGAAGAGCCGCCGGAACACATCAAGTTCATCTTCGCCACGACCGAGCCGGACAAGGTCATCGGCACCATCCGCTCCCGGACCCACCACTATCCTTTCCGGCTGGTCCCGCCGGAACCGCTGATGCAGTACCTGGAACTGCTGTGCCGGCAGGAGAACGTTCCGGTGGCCCCGGGCGTCCTCTCGCTCGTGATCCGGGCGGGCGGCGGTTCGGTCCGCGACTCGCTCTCCGTGCTGGACCAACTGATGGCCGGCGCCGGACCCGACGGGCTGGACTACGAACTGGCCGTTTCCCTGCTCGGCTACACGCACGCCTCCCTGCTGGACGACGTCGTCGACGCCTTCGCCGCGGGCGACGCGTCCACCGTGTTCAGCGCGGTGGACCGCGTGGTGCAGACCGGCCACGATCCGCGCCGCTTCGTCGAGGACCTGCTCGAGCGCTTCCGCGACCTGATCATCGTGCGCGCCATGCCGGAAAGCGCCCACGCCATCCTGCGCGGCGTCCCGGAGGACCAGATCGCCCGGATGCAGACCCAGGCCAACCAGCTGGGCGCGTCCGAGCTCTCCCGGGCCGCGGACATCACCAACCAGGCGCTGACCGAAATGACCGGCGCCACCTCCCCGCGCCTGCACCTTGAACTGCTGTGCGCGCGGATCCTGCTGCCCGCCGCAGACCAGGGCGAGCAGGGCGTCGCGGCTCGGGTGGACCGGATCGAGCGCCGGCTCAGCTACGGTGGGGCCCCGGTTTCCGCACCGGCAGCCGGCCAGCCGCAGGCGCCCGCCGTGCATGCCGCCGCGGAGCCCCCGCTCTCCGGGCCCGAAGCCGCGCGCGCCGCGCTCCGGGGAGCCAACGCACAGAAGGCCGAGCCCGCCCGCCCGGACGCCGAGCGCCTCACTCCCCCGCGGGTGAGCACCACCGACTGGCCCCGCGAAGACCAGCAGGGTCCCGCCGCCCCCGCCGCCAACAACCCCCAAACTTCAGGCCAGCCTGCCCAACAGCACGACGGCGGAGCTCCCGCTGGCTCCGGGGGTACGGCACCTGCGACGGCGGCATCCTCCGGATCTCCGGATGGGAACGGCGCCGCGGCCGCAGCCGAGGCCCAGGCGTCTTCCGCCCAGCCGCCTTCGGCTCCGGCATCCGCCAACGATTCCAGCCGTCCGACCGTCCCGTCGTCGGTGTTCGGGAATCCGCGAGACGGCGGCAGGCAGGACGCCGGTGTGCAGGTCCCCTCCGATGCGGCCGGCCAGCAGAACGCTGCTGCCGGCTCCTCCGGCGAAAGCGCGGCCGACTGGGGTGGCACCTGGGGCGCCATGCCGGAGCCGGCTCCGGCACCCGAAGCCCAGCGCCCCGCCCCGCCGGCCGGAGACCAGGCCCGTGGATCGGGTCAGCCGGCTCAATCTCCCCGGAACACGGCGGCGCCGGTAGCGGCAGCCAACGAGCGGTCGCAGGCACAGGGCCAGCCCCCGGCGCAGCAGCGCGGACCGCAGCGGCAGGCGCAGGCAGCACCGCAGGCTCCGGCACAACCGGATCCCGTTGCACCACAGGCGCAGGCTCCGGCACGCCCGGAACCGGTTGCGCCACAGGCTCAGGTCCCGGCCCCGGCCCACCAGCCGCCGGCACGACCGGAACCGGTTGCACCGCAGGCGCAGGCTTCGGCACAACAGTCTCCCGCGCGCCCGGAACAGGCCGCGCCACGGGCGCAGGCTCCGCGCCAGGGCCAGCCCGGCCCGCAGGCGTCCGGGCAGATCGAGATGATCCGCCGCGCCTGGCCGGAGATCCTGAACACGCTCAGCGGCATCCGCAAGGTGACGTGGATGAACGTCAGCACGAATGCCTCGCCGCTCAGCCTCGACGGCACGGCGCTGACGCTCGGCTTCAAGAACCAGGGGTCCGCCACCAACTTTAACAACGGCGACCACGCGGACAACGTGCGCCAGGCCATCCAGCAAGTGCTCGGGATCGACTTGCAGATTCAAACCGTCGAAGACGCGTCGGTGACAGCGGGTGAGTCAAACCCAAAAGTACCTACTAGCCGGCCGCAGCCGGCAGACGGAGGTTGGCCCGCCAACACCGCTACGGTAGGTGCGCCCGCACCGGTTTCGGGACCGGTTGTTGGGCAATCTGATCATCGGCAGTCGGCACAGGCCGCAGCCGGGATGGCCGGCTCGGGCTCGGCGCCTTCTCCGTCTTCTGCTGAACCGGCGACGCCGGCTGCCCCGGCCGAACCGGCCGGGTCGGCGATGTCGGCTGGCTTCGCAACGTCCGGCTTCCCCGGTGGTCTTGGGATGTCGGGGGGATCCGGCGTATCCCCTGCCTCGGCCGTTTCCGGTCCGTCTGCCCCCAGCGGGGTCTCCGCGTCCACCGGCCTTTCAGCCACAAGCGGGGTGTCCGCAGGCTCAAGCTTGTCGGCACCCACAGCCGCCTCCGCCCCCAGCGGCATGTCCGCGGACTCAAGCCTGTCGGCGCTCAGCGCCACCTCAGCTTCCAGCAGTCCGTCCGCGGGCTCAAGCCTCTCGGCGCCCACAGCCGCCTCCGCACCCAGCGCTACCTCCGCCGCGTCAGGAGCATCAGCCCCCAGCGGTTTCTCCGGGGCCACCGCGGCGTCAGCGCCGTCGGCCGAATCGCCGAACAGCGCCTCCGGCAACGGCCAGCGGCCGCCTGCCCTGCCAGGGGAGAAGCCGGTGTTTGCGAAGCTGGCCGAGCGGATGGCGGCCCCGGGGGCTCCAACCGCTGTCCCCGTCGCTGCCGGTGCGCCATCGGCCTCGAACCACTCCGGCTCGGCGCTGGCCGGCTTCCCCGCCCCCGCAGCTCCAGCAGCTCCTGCAGCTCCTGCCTCTCCAGCAGGGGAGATCCCCGGGGCTGCCGCCCCACCGAACAGCAAGCCCGCCGGCGCCCTGTCGGCACCACCAAGCACTCCCGCCCCCTCCTCCCCGGCACAGGCTTCTCCGTACGACGACATCCCGTACGCGAACGATGAACCACCCGCCGAGGAATGGGAAACGACGCCGGACCGGCAAATGCCCGGGCAAAAGCGCAGCCGCTACCAGCAGTTGCTGGATCAGGCGAAGGCCACACGGGCGACATCGGCCGCCGCGGCGCCGTCCCCGGCAGCCCGTGACCTAAACTTGAAGTACGTCGAGGACATCCCCAGCGAAGACGACGAGGCCATCGAAGATTCCGGACTGGTGGGCCGCGCTGCCATTGAAAGGCTCCTCGGGGGACGCCTGATCGAAGAACGAAGCCTCGACGGTTCCTAACCGTTCGCGGAGATTGAAGGTTCAGTGTACGAAGGTGCTGTCCAGGAGCTGATTGACGAGCTCGGCCGCTTGCCTGGAATCGGCCCGAAGTCCGCCCAACGCATCGCGTTCCACATCTTGGAGTCCGATCCGGCCGACATGAAGCGGCTCGTTGACGCCGTTACCCACGTCAAGGAGCGGGTGAAGTTCTGCTCCATCTGCGGGAACGTCTCCGAACAGGACACCTGCAACATTTGCCGCGACCCGCGCCGGGATCCGACGGCCATCTGCGTGGTGGAAGAGTCCAAGGACGTCATAGCGATCGAGCGCACCCGGTCCTTCAAGGGCCGCTACCACGTGCTCGGCGGCGCCATCAATCCGATCGGCGGCGTCGGTCCGGAGCAACTGCGCATCCGCGAGCTGCTCGGCCGCCTCTCGGACGGACAGATCGAGGAAATCATCATCGCCACCGATCCGAACCTTGAAGGCGAGGCGACGGCGACCTACCTGGGCCGGATGCTCAAGACCATCGGCATTCCCGTCAGCCGGTTGGCGTCCGGCCTGCCGGTGGGAGGCGACCTCGAGTACGCGGACGAAGTTACGCTGGGCCGCGCCTTTGAAGGCCGCCGCATGCTCACGTAGCAAACCGGCGGCCCAGCCACGCGTGAGTGGCGGCGTCGGGCGCCTGGCCCGGCACCGTCGTCGTTATTACCCTGGCCGGTCATACTGCCCGCCGCATTCTCCGCCCTCACCACTACGGCGCTAGAATGGCGGTTGCCGCGCGGTGCGCAGCCGGGATGCGTGGCAGCAAATCCATGAGCCCGCATGCGCGCCCTGGCGGCCGCGGTCCGGGCCCCAACCCAGGAGTTGTTTAGAGAACACATGAGCCTGATAGTGCAGAAGTTTGGCGGTTCCTCAGTATCGGACGCGGAGGGGATCAAACGCGTGGCACAACGCGTGGTCGACACCCAGGCCGCCGGCAACCAGGTTGTCGTCGTCGTGTCCGCCATGGGAGACACCACCGACGAACTGCTGGATCTGGCCAACCAGGTCTCCTCCAGCAGCAGCAGTGCCCGCGAAATGGACATGCTGTTGTCCGCCGGCGAACGCATCTCGATGTCGCTGCTGGCCATGGCCATCCAGGAATTCGGCTCCAGGGCCCAGTCCTTCACCGGCAGCCAGGCCGGCATGGTCACCGACGCCATCCACGGCAGGGCGCGGATTATCGACGTCTCGCCGCACCGGGTGATGACGACCATCGAAAAGGGCGAGATCGCCATTGTCGCCGGCTTCCAGGGCATCAGCCGGGAGAGCAACGACATCACCACGCTGGGCCGCGGCGGTTCGGACACCACCGCGGTGGCGCTGGCGGCGGCACTGGGCGCCGACGTCTGCGAGATCTACACTGACGTGGACGGCATCTACACCGCCGATCCGCGGGTGGTGCACACCGCCCGCAAGATCGACGCCATCTCCAGCGAGGAGATGCTGGAAATGGCGGCCTCCGGCTCGAAGATCCTGCACCTGCGCTGCGTCGAGTACGCCCGCCGCTTCGGCGTGAAGCTGCACGTGCGCTCGTCCTTCAGCACGAACGAGGGAACCTGGGTACTGCCCAACCCCGACGACAAGATCAAGATTCAAGAGGGAGAACCCTTGGAACAGCCCATCATCTCCGGCGTTGCCCACGACCGCTCCGAAGCCAAGGTCACCATCCTGGGCGTGCCCGACATCCCCGGCAAGGCCGCGGAGATCTTCGGCATCGTCGCCGGCGCGCACTCAAACATTGACATGATCGTGCAGAACATCTCCACCCGCGGGACCGGCAAGACGGACATCTCCTTCACGCTGCCCATGGTGGAGGGCAAGGAAGCCCTGGAGGCACTCAACGCGGCCCAGGACGTGGTGGGCTTCGAGGGCATTCTCTACAACGAAAACGTCGGAAAGCTCTCGCTGATCGGGGCGGGCATGCGCTCCAATCCCGGCGTCTCCTACAAGTTCTTCGAAGCCCTGCACAAGGCCGGCGTGAACGTGGACATGATCTCCACCTCCGAGATCCGCATCTCGATTGTCACGCACGCCGATCTGCTGGACACGGCGGTCCGCGCGGTCCACGCGGCATTCGACCTGGACACCGATGAGGAAGCCACGGTTTACGGCGGCACCGGCCGCTGACGCCGCAGGCCGAACCGGAGAGGGGCTGTCAGCAGTTGGCTGACAGCCCCTCTCCGTGTGTCAGGCCTTGCGCGGCCTGCTCATGTGCCGGGCCCTGCGCGGCCTTGTCGCGTGTTAGGCCTTGCGCGGCTTGCGGTAGGCGTAGGCGTGGCCGGGACCGCGCTCCACTTCGATCTCGGCCAGCTGTTCCTCCGCCGCTTTCTCCGCCGCGTCGTGCCGGTGCACCACCGGGGAGTCGGCCTCGATCCGATCGGCAGGGCCCCAGACCTTCGCCGCCTTCTCCGTGGCTCGCATAAAGCGGTCCATGAAACGCCGATTTCCAGCCATCTGAATCACCTTCTTGCTCAGAAGAATCCGTGGCATCAGTTTAACGAGGCCCGGTACGGAAGAACAGGGCGGGGCTAGGCCGGCTTCTTCGGCACGATGTAGGTGCTGCCGTCCGCCCGGGTGACCGTTTCCCACTGCGACGCTTCGGCCTCGCGCTGCTGGAGCAGGGCCTTGTTCTCCTCGGTCATGGGATGGTCGACGCCGCTTTTCTGGGCCGGGCCGAAGACGATGCGGAACTTGCCGGTGGCCCGCATGAACGCGTTGACGCGGGACTTCTTCTCGGTCATGGGCGTGATCCTTCTTCCGGTGCCCGGTAGACTCTGCGGGCATTCAACCCCATAATAGGGCACGAACAATTAGCACACGAACTGATGGAGAGTGGTGGCCGTGACAGCGACGGCGGGGACGACGGACGACCTGCTGCTGGAGCACCAGTTGTGCTTTGCGCTGTCGGTGGCGTCGCGCAGCGTGGTGGCCTCCTACAAGCCGGTGCTGGAGAAGCTGGGCCTCACGCATCCGCAATACCTGATGATGCTCGCCCTCTGGGAGCAGAGCCCGCGGATGGTCAAGGACCTGTCCGAGGCGCTGCAGCAGGAACCCGCCACCCTGTCCCCCATGCTCAAGCGGCTGGAGCAGGCCGGCCTGGTGACCCGGGAGCGGGTGGAAGGCAACGAGCGGGCGCTGGCCGTGGGGCTGACCGCTGCCGGCCAGGCGCTGCGGGAGGAGGCACTGGCCGTGCCCGGAACCATGCTGGCGCGCCTGGGGCTTGAACGCGAGCAGTTGCGCGAACTGAACGCCTCGATGCATGCGCTGATCAAGGCCGCACGGGAAGCCAAGGACTAGCGCCGACGCACGGAGCTGCCGGAAGATGCGGCGGGAGGGTGGCCGGTGGTTGTATCCACCGGCCACCCTCCCGCTTGTTCAGGTGCTGTCAGCGGCCGGGACCGCCGGCGCCGTTAGCGGCCGGAGCGCTGCCCGGGCTGCTCCGAGGCACTGCCGTCGACTATCACGGCCGTACCTTCAGCTGCCGGCGCCTGCGCCGCGGCGCCGTTGCCCGAGACGTTGACCGTCACCGCCGTGGCCGCGCCGTCGCCGAACTTGACCAGGCCTACCCAGCTGCCGGCCGCCAGGCCGGACCAGGTGGCGGTTACCGTGCCGGTCTCGCCGTTGGCCAGCTGCAGCGGATCCGGGCTGACCGCCAGGTTGCCGGCGTCACCGCTCAGCGCCACCGTGTCGATGGTCCCCTTGCTGGCCTTGCCGTCCGGGCTGCTGTACAGGTGCGCGATGGCGTAGTAGGTGCCCGGGGCCGGATTGTTGATGGCCAGGGACTCGCTCGCCGACGCCGTGGCCGCCGAGATCACGGTACCGGCGGGGGTGTAGACATACAGATCCCAGTCTGCCCCCGGGTCGGCCGCGGTGATGGAGAACTGCGCCAGCGTGGCTCCTGCCGGGACCGCCTGCGGCGCGTATCCGGTGCTGCCGTTGGAACCGATCACGGCGGGCTGGCCGGGGACCTTCTCTACCGCGGTGGCGTTGGCCTTGGCCAGGCCCTCGACCGCGAGGTCGATCGGCGAGTTGGTGCCCGAGGTGACCTCGATCGTGCCGGTGCCGTCGCCGCCGTCGGAAGCGAACGCCACGCTGGCAGGGGCCACCGCGGTGACCGGCCGGACGGCGATGGGCGACGCAACCGAGTGCTGCCCGCCGGCGCCCTTGCCCTCTTCCGTCCAGACCAGCTCACCCATGGTGAACTGATCCAGCGGGGCATCCGCGTTCTCGAAGGTGACCTTGAACGTGCGTTCCTGGCCGGCCTTCTTGAAGGTCAGCTTGGCGGGCGAGACCTTCACGTTCACGCCCGGCAGGTCCACGTCCGCCGAGTAGGTGCCGGGCTTTAGGGCGGTGAGCGTGCGCTCCACGGTGACCTTGCCGGCCAGCTTCCCGAGGGCGAACGACGGCACGTTGATGTCCTTGGACTCGACGGTGTCCCGCTTCTTCAGGCCCAGGTCCAGGCCTGTGCCCTGGATGAAGCCGAGCCAGTCGTTGATATCGGCGTCGTAGGCCAGGCCGGGATCGCCCATCCGGGCGGTATCCACGTGGCCGGCGCCGGTGGCGAAGCGGTCTTCGTTCACCGAGCCGTCCTCGGTGACCAGGTCGCCGGCGGTGGTCATCATCGCCGACTTCACGGTGGCCGGGGACCACTTGGGGTTCTTGGCCAGCAGCAGCGCGCCGAGGCCTGCCACGTGCGGCGCGGCCATCGAGGTGCCGGACATGAAGCCGCTGGTCTCGCCGCCAACCACCGGGGAAACTCCGGCGAGCACGTTCACGCCGGGGGCCGCGACGTCCGGCTTCAGCAGGTTCGAGTCCACCGCCGTGGACGGACCGCGCGAGGAGAACTCGGCGACCTGCGGGACCGGGCTCTGCGGCAGCCCCGTGGTGTCACGGTCGCGCAGCGCCGCGGTCAGCGACGGGTCCGCGGCGACCTTGTCCTTGATGGACGGGTCGTCGATGTGCACGGTGGGGACGGCGTGCAGGTCCAGGTCGAGCGACCCTGGTGTCACGTTGACGAGCACCATGCCGACACCGCCGGCCTGCTCGACGGCGACCGATTTGTCCGCGCGGGCGATCACGCCGCGGTCGCAGATGACGATCTTGCCTTCGACCTTGGCCGGATCGAGCTTGCCGGGGTAGCACAAGCGTGCCTCGTCACCGGTGGCGCCGGCCGCACCGGCCTGCGCGGAAAGGATCAGCGCCGTCTGCGGAACCTCGCGGTTCATGATGGACGTGCCGCGGTACTTGGTGCCGTCGGAGAGTTCCACGGTGCCCTGCAGTTCGTTGGAGAACGTGCTGGCGGCCACCGTGGTCACCCAGGGCGCGCTGTGGTTGACGGTGGCGGGAGCCGGACCCGCGTTGCCGGCGGAGGCGGAAACGAAAACGCCCACTTCGGCCGCGCTCAGGAACGCCACCGACACCGGGTCCAGGACGGAGTTGTTGTTGCCGGAGATGGAGTAGTTCAGCACGTCGACGCCGTCGAGGATGGCCTGCTCGATCGCGGACACGGAGGCCGAGGTGTAGCAGCCGCCGGTGGCGTCGTCGTTGTCCTCCCAGCAGATCTTGTAGACGGCCACCTTGGCGGCCGGAGCCACGCCGTTGCCGGTGCCGAAGTCGCGGCCGTCAACGGTCTGCGTCACGCCGCTGTTGCCGGCGGCCGTGGTGGCGGTGTGGGTGCCGTGGCTGGCGATGTCCAGCGGGGAGATGGACTCCTGCGGGTGCCTGTCTTCCGGCGGCACGTAGGCCAGGAAGTCGTCGGCGTAGTAGCGGGCGCTGAGCACCTTGGAGTTGCATTCGGTGCCGTCGAAGCCGGAGCCTTCCTGACCCGGCTGGCATTCGCCCAGGAAGGTGCTGCCGTCTGCCTTGAGCATGGCGATCTTGCCGTCCGGCGTCAGGTAGGGTTCGCCGACCTTGGCCTTGCCGGTCAGCGGCTTGACCTCCTCGCCGGCCAGGAAGTCGCTGTCCGGGTAGTAGCCGGTGTCGATCACGCCGACCACGGTTCCCTTGCCGGCGTTCTGTGCGCCGCCATACTGTTCGGCCCAGACGCCGTTGCCGCCGGGCAGGTCCAGGAAATCGGTGCTGGAGTAGTCCGGGTGGTGCTGCTCGTCCGGAGCTACCGCCGCCACGCCCGGCTTCTTGGCCAGCTCGGCCGCCTGCAGCCCGGTCAGCTCCGCCGCGAAGCCGTTAACCGCCGTCGTGAAGCTCTTCCCGATCTTGACGCCCTGGGAGGCGGCGACGTCGTTCTGCTGCTCCTGCAGGTGTGCCCGGTACTTCTTGGCGTGGGCGCTGTTTCCGTTCAGCTTTTCGCCCGGCGCGGGCTTCGTTGCCGCGATGCCGGACACGCCGCCCTCATAGGTGGCCAGCGGATCGCCGGAGAGCATCACGATGTAGCGGCCGTCCTCGTAGACGGCCTGCTGCCCGTCCGGATTCGAGGTGATGGTGCGGGCGAGGTCGGCGGGTGCGGCCGCCGCCGGGCCGGCGAGCCCGGAGAGGATCAGCGGTATCCCCAGTGCGAGTGCCGCGGCAGAGCGCAATCCCTGCCGGTGCACAAAGCTGCTGCTTTGCTGTGTCATGAGAAGGAAATGCCTTTCATCCGGTGGGCGCGACCGCTTTGGTCGGCCCGCAGACGCAGCCGAATGCCTATCCTGCAGGCCGTGCGGCCGCAGGGTATTGGATTTACCCGGCGTGCGAGGCCGGCCCCATCCCCATCTGTGACAACAGCCACATTGGTGCGTCTGTGGGATCAAAGTACCGCACCGGAAGGTCTGAAAGAACCGTTTCACCCTTCTTGGGTGCGCCGCCGCGGAAATTCCCTGCGCGTACTTCCCTGCCGGGGCCGGCGGTGCTATAAGCCGGGTGCCAATCTGACGCGGCGGCTGGGACAATGGAACCATGGCGCCGCAGGTTCTCCTCGACCGGCTCCGGGTGCTCGAACCGGAGCAGTGGCTGCCGCGCGCCCGGGCCCACGGCGAGCGCGCCGAGCGCTTCACCCAGCCCTACCTGCAGCGCCGCTCGGCCGGGCTGAAACACCCGGTGGAAGACTTCCTCTTCACGTATTACAGCCTGAAGCCGGGGCAGCTGGCGCGCTGGCATCCCGGCGCTGGCGTGGTGTTGACCGGCGACGACGCCGGCGAGCGCCGCGGGTGGAAGTTTTACCGGGCGCTGACCGCCGCCGAGTGCGGCAGCGCGGGTGTAGGGCACGACGCCGGTGCCGTCACCTTCGACGCCAAAGCCTTCCTGGCGGCGCGGGGAACGGCGGTGGCGTTTTCGCGGGAAATCCTGGCCGGCGCCGCGTCGCGGCCGGCCCGGTTCGGCTGCTTCGGGCTGCACGAGTGGGCCATGGCCTACAAGTCACGGCTCAACGGCGTCCGGCACGACTACCTGGAGCTGCGGCTCGGCGCGGAGGGAACGGACCAGGTGGTGGAGGGCAGCCGGATCAACTGCTCGCACTTCGACGCCTTCCGGTTTTACACGCCGCAGGCCGTACCGCTGAACACGCTGCAGCCCACCCGGGAAAACCAGCGACAGATGGAACAGCCCGGCTGCCTGCACGCCAACATGGACCTGTACAAGTGGGCGTACAAGCTGGCCCCGGCGCTGCCCAGCGAACTGGTGATGGACTGCTTCGAGCTGTCCTGGCGGATCCGCGAGCTGGACATGCGGGCCTCGCCCTACGACCTCTCGGGTTGGGGCTACGAACCGGTCCGGATCGAGACCACCGAGGGCCGCGCGCAGTACGTGGCGGCCCAGCGGGCGTTTGCCGAGGAGGCGCAGGGGCTGCGCCTCCGGCTCCTGGAAGCCCTGGACGTGCTGGAGGCACTGGATGTGCTCGAGGCGCCTAATGTGCCGGACCGCGGGACGGAGGGGAACTCGTCGTCGCACCGTGCGGCCGCGCGTCGCTCCGTTCCGGGAAACATTCGAACGGAGGACTGACCATGGCCGTTGAGGCGGAGCGTCCAGGGCGGCGGCGGGCCGGTTGCCGCCAAGCGGCGGTGCTCCTTTCCTGCCTGCTCTTCCTGCCCTGGCTGGCGGCCTGCGGCCAGGGCGACCAGCCGCAGCCTTCCCCCGGCATCGCCGTTCCCGCTTCCCCGGGCGACGGCGGGACCGCTTCCCCGTCGAAACCCGCTCCCTCGGAACCCCCGACGTCGGAATCCCCGACGGACGACCAGAAAGGCATGGCCGTGGATGCCGAACTGTCCATCATGCTGACCTCCGCCGACAGCACCTCGCGGTTTGAGCAACTGCTGGTGTGCCGGGATTCCCGTCCCGCCGAAGGCTCCACGGTCAGGGACCCGGAGGGTGCTTGCGCGGCGCTGGCCAAGCACGGGGACAGGGTCTTCTTCGAGCTGCCCGATCCCAACCGCCTCTGCATCCAGCAATACGGCGGCCCGCAGCAGGCCCACGTCACCGGCACCTTCAACGGCCGCGAGGTGAACAAGCACTTCTCCCTCACCGACGGGTGCAAGATCTCCGAGTGGAACGCCATGGCCGCCCTGCTGGGCGGCCGCGCCGGCGAAGTTTAGTGCCGACCTGGTCGGAGTCGCCGTGACCTACCGGGGCAGCGCCGCCGTGGCCGACCGGGTCAGCGCCGGCCGTCGCGCATGACTTCGCTCACCCGGCGGTCAAGATCCCGGCGTGCGGCACGGGCGGTCCGCCGGTCGTCGCGCTTCTTCCGAATGACCATCCGCCCGAGGCCGCCCAGCACGACGGCGGCCAAGATGGGCAGCAGCATGGACTGCGGCTTCTCCGTCATGAAGCCCATGCTACGAGCCCCGCTGGCCGACGGCACGGTTTTGCCGGGATCCGCCGTCGTCGTCCCGTAAAATCAGCGCCCCGCGATGCCGGTAGAATAGTCATGCAAGCTCGCGGAGCGCTGGGTCAGCGTGAGACGGCACCAATTGTTGGATTGACACTGCACTGAGTTCCGCGCGCCTCGCTTCGTTTGAAGAGCACAATCCAAGCACAGGAGTGGCCGGATGCCCCGGATCGTTGTTGATGTCATGCCAAAGCCCGAAATCCTTGATCCGCAGGGCAAAGCCATTGCCGGCGCGCTGAACCGCCTGGGCCTGGCCGGCTTCAGCGAAGTCCGCCAGGGCAAGCGCTTCGAACTGACGGTTGACGGCGAGGTGACCGAGGAACTCCTGGAACAGGCCCGGCATGCCGCCGCCACGCTGCTCTCCAACCCCGTGATCGAAGACGTCACCCGGGTGGAGGTCATCACCGAGGCGACCATCGGGGCCGGCGAATAATGACTGAGACACCCCTGATCGGCGACTTCTCGCCCGCACCGGACGCAGGCCTTTCGGGCGCGCGCATCGGCGTCGTCACCTTCCCCGGCACGCTCGACGACCGCGACGCGGCCCGTGCCGTGCGGATTGCCGGCGGCACAGCGGTCAGCCTGTGGCACGGCGACCATGACCTGCAGGGCGTGGACGGCGTGATCATCCCCGGCGGCTTCTCCTACGGCGACTACCTGCGCGCCGGCGCGATCTCCCGCTTTGCCCCGTTGATGGAGCAAATTGCCGACGCCGCCAACGCGCAGCACGATCCGCTGCCGGTGCTGGGCATCTGCAACGGCTTCCAGGTGCTGACCGAGGCACACCTGCTGCCCGGCTCCATGATCAAGAACAACCACCTGCACTTCCTCTGCCGCGACCAGAGACTGCGCGTGGAGAACAACACCACGGCCTGGACCAGCCAGTACGAAGCCGGCGCGGAAATCGTGGTGCCGCTGAAGAACCAGGACGGCCAGTACGTCGCCGACGAGAAGACCCTGGACGAGCTGGAAGCCGAGAACCGCGTGGTGTTCCGCTACTCGGACGGCAACCCGAACGGGTCGCGCCGCGACATCGCCGGAATCAGCAACGCCGCGGGCAACGTGGTGGGCTTGATGCCGCACCCCGAACACGCCGTGGAAGCCGGCTTCGGCCCGGACTCTTCCGCCTTCGGCGACGTCGAGCTGCGCGGCGGCACCGACGGCCTGGGAATTTTCACCTCCGTTTTGACGAAGATTGTGGCAGGTGCCAAGTAAATGACCGAGACCAATCCGACCAGCGCAACAGTGGATACCCGGCTGGAAACCGAGGCCGAGGCACGCAATGAGCACGTGCAGAGCTACGGCGGGGCGGCCGACGCCGTCGAACGCGCCGAGGGGCGTCAGTTCAACATCGACACCGTGGAGCATGCCGCGCAGAACCCGGACACCGAGTTGCCTTGGGCCGAGCTGGGATTGAAGCGCAACGAGTTCGACGAGGTAGTCAAGGTGCTGGGCCGACGCCCCACCGCCGCCGAGCTGGCCATGTATTCGGTGATGTGGTCCGAGCACTGCTCCTACAAGTCTTCCAAGGTCCACCTGCGCCAGTTCGGCGACAAGGTCACCGAGGACATGAAGAAGCACATGCTGGTGGGCATCGGCGAGAACGCCGGCGTGACGGACCTGGGTGACGGCTGGGCCGTAACCTTCAAGATCGAGTCGCACAACTCGCCCACCATGGTCGAGCCGTATCAGGGCGCCGCGACCGGCATCGGCGGCATCGTGCGGGACATCATCTCCATGGGCGCGCGCCCGGTGGCCGTGATGGACCCGCTGCGCTTCGGCGCGATCGACCACCCGGACACCGCCCGCGTCGTCCACGGTGCGGTCGCCGGCATCGGCGGCTACGGCAACTCGCTGGGCCTGCCGAATATCGGCGGCGAGGTCGTCTTCGACTCCGTTTACCAGGGCAACCCGCTGGTGAACGCCCTGGCCGTGGGCGTCATGCGCCACGAGGACATCCGGCTGGCCAACGCCTCCGGCAAGGGCAACAAGGTGGTGCTGTTCGGCGCGCGCACCGGCGGCGACGGCATCGGCGGTGCGTCCATCCTGTCCTCGGAGTCCTTCGACGACACCAAGCCCTCCAAGCGTCCCGCGGTCCAGGTCGGCGACCCGTTCTCGGAGAAGGTGCTCATCGAGTGCTGCCTGGAACTGTTCAAGGGCTCGCTGGTCGAGGGCATCCAGGACCTGGGGGCCGCCGGCATCTCCTGCGCCACCTCGGAACTGGCCTCCAACGGCGACGGCGGCATGGACGTCGAGTTGACCTCCGTGCTGCTGCGCGATCCGACCCTGACGCCGGGCGAAATCCTGATGTCCGAGTCGCAGGAACGCATGATGGCCGTGGTCTCGCCCGAGAACGTCGAGGCGTTCGAGGCCGTCATGGCCAAGTGGGCCGTGGAATACTCCTGGCTGGGCGAGGTTACCGACACCGGCCGCCTGGTCATCAAGTGGGACGGCGAGACCATCGTCGACGTCGACCCGCGCACCGTCGCCCACGACGGCCCGGTCTACAACCGGCCCTACGCCCGCCCGGAATGGCAGGACAGGGTTCAGGCAGACGGCTTCCGCGCCTCCGCCGCCGGCGCCAACCCCCCGGCCAGCGCCGAAGACCTCAAGGCAGCCGTGCTGGAACTGATGGCGTCCCCGAACATGTGCTCGAAGGACTGGGTGACCAACCAGTACGACCGCTACGTGGGCGGCAATACCGCACTGGCCATGCCCGACGACGCCGGAGTGGTCCGGGTGGACGAGGAAACCGGTCTCGGGGTTGCCCTGGCCACCGACGCCAACGGCCGCTACACCTACCTGGATCCCTACCAGGGCGCGCAACTGGCCCTGGCCGAGGCCTACCGGAACGTCGCAACCGTGGGTGCTATCCCGATGGCGGTGTCCGACTGCCTGAACTTCGGTTCGCCGGAGGACCCGGACGTCATGTGGCAGCTGGCCGAAGCAATCCGCGGCCTCTCCGACGGCTGCATGGAACTGGGCGTCCCGGTCACCGGCGGCAACGTCTCGCTGTACAACCAGACCGGCAACACCCCGATCCACCCGACCCCGGTCGTGGCGATGCTCGGCAAGCTCGACGACGTCGGCCGCCGCACCCCGTCGGGCTGGCGCGAGGACGGCCAGGCCATCTACCTGATGGGCACCACCCGCGACGAGCTGGACGGCTCCGAATGGGCCAACCTGCGCGGGCACCTGGGCGGCAAGCCCCCGGCCGTGGACCTGGCGGCCGAGAAGCTGCTGGGCGAGCTGCTGATCAACGCCTCCCGGGACGGCATGATCGACGCCGCCCACGATCTCTCCGAAGGCGGCCTGGCCGCTGCCCTGTCCGAGATGGCGCTGCGCTTCGGCGTCGGTGCCCGGATCGGCCTGGGCGAGGTCTGCGAACGTGACGGCGTTGACCTGTTCACGCTGCTGTTCAGCGAGTCCCAGGCCCGCGCCGTCGTGTCCGTGGCGCGCAGCGAAGAGGTCCGTTTCAAGGACATGTGCGGCGCGCGGGGCTTCCCGTTCATGCGCATCGGCGTGGTGGACACCGAGAACGGCGCGCTGGACTTCCAGAGCGAGTTCTCCGTGCCGCTGGCTGAACTGAAGGAAGCCCACGAGGGCACCCTGCCGAAGTACTTCGGGTAGGTTCCGCCGCCCACGGGCGAGCGAAAGAGGGATGTTCCCTGCACCGCGGTGCGGGGAACATCCCTCTTCGTCTTATCTCCGAGGACCGGAACCCGCCGGTGCGGGCAATCCGTGTCTGTAGGCTGTGCCCATGACAGCACCGCAGATCTATATCAGCTTCCCCGGCACTGCCCGCGAAGCACTGGGCTTCTATGCAGAGATCTTTGGCGGAGAGCTTTCCCTGCACACCAATTAGGACTTCGGCAACAGTGCGGGACCGCCGGGGCAGATAGCCCACGGAATGCTGAACGGCGTGGTCGCCCTGGCCGGATCGGATGCGGCACCCGGCGAGAAGACCGTCCGGCTCGAGGGCGTCATGCTCTCGTTGCTGGGGACGGCCGAGCCTGAGGTGCTGCACGAGTGGTTCGACAAGCTCGCCGTTGGCGGCCGGGTCGTCGATCCCCTTGCCCCGAAGCCGTGGGGCGCCTCCGATGGCCAGGTGATCGATCGTTACGGACTCCACTGGCTCGTCGGCTACGAACCGGTAGGCCCATAGGGAAAGCAGCAGGCGGCCACCGCCGGTGGCCGCCTGCTGTCGACTACGAACAGGTCACTTCAGTAGTTTCTCGCTCTCGAGGTTGGCTTCGAGCTGTTCCGGGTAGAGGTTTTCCGTCTTGCATTCGAAGTCCGCGTACATCTGCAGTTGATCAGCGTAGTGCGGGGACTTGGTGCCGTCTTGAGCGATGAAGCCGCTTTGGCCGGGCGGGGCTACCGTGCACATCTCGGCCTGCGAACCGAAGAGCGAGACGATGTCATTCTGGGTGCCGCGGTTCATGTAGTCCGGCCCAGTCAGGTTCTCGTTCGGGTTCGCCTGCGGGACGCCGATAAAGTTCTTGTAAGAGAACTCGTGCTGGGGCGTGGGCGCGGTCCAGTTCTTGCGGTCGGTGCCCTGTTCGGCCTCGAGCTTCTCCAGCGCCTGCTGGTAGGTTTCCAGCAAGACTTGCTTCTTGTCCGCGCCATTAAAGAAGTCGACGTGCTGTAAGACCCCGGCGTCTTTACCCAACAGGGCGTTGTAGACGAGCTTGCTGCCGTTTGCGGGACGGGCGAGACCGGTGCCCTGCGAGTAGCTGGCAAAAACGGAGGCCGGCAGGTCGTCCTTGAGCACCGCCTCGAACAGGATCGGCAGCCAGGCATCCATGATCGCTGCCTCAGGGCCGTCGAGCTTGCCGTCGCCGTCACTGTCACGGCGCTGGCCATCCCATCCTGTCAGGAGCCGGACATCCTGGACTACGGGATCCTTGGCGGGCAGCGTTTTGACGGCTTCCTCGAGGAACGGGCGGAAGTAGCGGATGTTCAGGTCCGCAAACGAGGTTTCTTCGTTGATGTTCCAGATCTCGTCGGTCGTGAACTTCTGCTGGTCCTCAAGCCGTTCAATGATCTCGTTGACCCGGTCCACCGGCGACCAGTTTCCTGAGCCTGCGTTGAAGCCGGCACCGGACTGGTTGTTCCAGTTCACGATATAGCCCTGTTTGGGGTTGTAAACCTTGGGGTTTTCGGAGAAGTCCCTGATGCCCTTCCACTCCATGGACCCGTCGCCGACGGCGGGGAGCCGCGGGTCGTGCCCTTCGGCGCGGATGGGCAGCTTGCCTGGGGATACGTAGCCGATGTTGCCTTTCTTGTCGGCGTAGTACCAGTTGATCGTAATGCCCACCTTCTCCGCCTGGGCCAGGTACTCCTCCCAGTTTTGGGCCTTCATGATCTTGATCCAAGCCATGAAAGACTGGATTTCGGTACCGGTCCAGCTGCGTTTCTTTGAGTATGCCGTGTTGTTCGCTTCGTCAAAGCTGGTCACGAAACCGTGGACGGTGGAGTAAACCTGCTGTTCGATCGGTTCCTGTCCGGCGACCTCGATCTTTTCGGTGCGGACATCCATCGGCACCCAATCGCCGTCGTACTTGTACTCGTGGGGGTTTTCCGGGTTCAGCTGCTCTTGGTAGACGTCGTTGACGTCGAGCGGTCCGGCGGTGGATCCCCAGCTGATGTTCTTGTTGGTGCCGAAGAGGATGGTGGAGTGGGCGAAGGGTGTGTTCCCCGTCACATCGTAACCGGCCCCGTGCAGGCCGATGCCGTAGACATAGGAGGGGTTGAACCAGGAGAACTGGGGGCCATTGAGCAGCACCGAGCCCTTCTCCTTGCTCTTCTTACCGCCGACGATCCAGAGATTGCTGGCCTCAGGCTGGAGGTTCGGCCAGTCGCCGCCGCCGAACTGCTTCATCCGCTCCAAGCCGTCATCCTTCAGATCCTGGGAGACTTTGTTGGGCTTGGCCATCTGGGAGGGGCTGTCCGAGGCCAGCTGGTTCGGTCGCTTTTTATCCTTGCGCGGCACGGTGGTGGGGGCGGTGGGATCTTCGATCCACTGCAGCTGATCGAAGAGGAGCTGGCCCTGCTCCGCACCGTGTTCGGCGGTGAGCTGCTGGAGGACCTGCAGGCTGGAAAGCTCCCCTGCGCTGTCCGAGAATCGGTTGGCCATGGTGCCGACCCAGATCATCGCCACGTCGTACCCTGACCACCGGGAGGGCTCGAAGCCGTAATCGGTGAACTGCTTCGGCAGCAGCGCGCCCGGGTTGTCCATGACCTCCGAAATGCGCTTGTTGAAACCGGCCGCGTAACCGTCGAGGATGTCCCGATCTTCTGCGGGCAGGGCAGCAATCTGCTCCCTGATGGCTTCCGGGTCAAAGGAGGCCCGGGAGCGCTTGTCGATCTCGACGTAGTCCGCGCCCAGCACTTCGGCAGAGGTGCCCAGAACGGCGCGTTTGGCCATTTCCAGTTGGAACATACGGTCCTCAGCAACTGAATAGCCATAGCCGTAGAACAGATCTCGGGTCTTGTCCGCGTAGACGTGCGGGACGCCGTAGGTGTCCCGCTTGACGGTGATAGCGCCCGATCCGAGGACCTTTTCACTACTTTGCTGCACGGTGTCCGTGGTGTCGGCTGCCGTAGCGCCGGGGGCGGCAAGGCCTCCCGCCAACCCCGCTGAAAGAACCAATGAGAGTGCCATGAGCGCTGGTTTCGTCTTTTTCACCTGACTCCTCGTCGAATCAACTGCGATGGAACTGCATGCGAATGCCGTCGGCAGCCCCTCCGTGAAAGGGCCTGGTTGCCGGCGGCAACTCAATGCCACAACACCGGTAGCGGGTTGGCAATGGTTGCTGGTCTAATTCCCGTCCAAACGTTCATTTTTTATTGACAAGGGGTCGGGTCCCGTGGCGCCCGCGTTTTTTCGGGATTACTGCAGCCGGACACTTATAATCGCCGCCCCACAGACCACAAAGAGTTCTGCCCGGAGGGTGAGAGGCTCCACCAACGACGACGGCGCCGCGCACCTTCCGGTGCACGGCGCCGTTCGTTTGTGGGTGGTGTACGGCCTCTGCCGTCAGGCGCCGGTCCGCAGACGCTCCACGTCCGCCAGCCGCGGATACGCGGCCTGGGTTCCCTTCTTCGTGGCAGCCAGGGCAGCAGCGACCGAAGCGAACGCCGCCGCCTCGGCCAGGTCCTCCCCTGCGGCAAGCCGTGCCGCGAGGGACCCGGTGAAGGCGTCGCCCGCGCCGGTGGTGTCCACGGCGTCAACCTTCGTAGGGGCGATCCGGGTGAAACGGCGCCCCTCCTCGGCATGCCCATCCAGCACGATGGAGCCGTCGGCGCCAAGGGTGACCACGACGCGGTCCAGCCCCTGCGCAGCAAACTGCAAGCGCACCTGCTCCCAGTCGGCAACGGCGGCATCGGCGCAGGGCATTTCGGCGCCGCCGAGGAACAGCGAAGCCTCGTGCGCGTTGACCAGCAGGACGTCGGTGAGTTCGGCCAGGCTTCTTGGCACGGGCGCGTAAGGCGAGAGGTTGAGCAGCACTGTTGCTCCGGCGTCGTGCCCTGCTCGTGCTGTCGCCTCCACGACGTCCAGGCCGACCTCGAGGCAGAGGCAAACGACGGCGGCGCCATCGAAAACGTCCCCGGCTGCGGCGACATCATCCGGAACTACGGTGCCGTTGGCGCCGGGGGAAATGACGATGCTGTTTTCCCCCGCTGCGTCAACGGTGATGACCGCGACGCCGGTCTCGACGCCGGCGGCGCGGCGCACGCGGGAAACGTCCACGCCGGCCCCTGCCACGGAGGCCAGCAGCATGTCTCCGTTGGAGTCCTCGCCCACGGCGCCGATCAGGGCGACGTTGCCGCCGAGCCGACCAGCGGCCACGGCTTGGTTGGCGCTCTTGCCGCCCGGGTTCACGGTGAAGCCTTCGCCACGGAGGGTTTCGCCCGGGTTGGGCAGCCGCTCGGTGTAGATGGTCAGGTCCGCATTCAGTGAACCAACGACGACGATGCGTCCGGCCTGCCGACTCACTTTTCCACCTCGGCCTCAACGGGCTTGGGGATCAGCAGCGAGGCGGCGAAGGCCGCGACCGTGATGACCAGGCCGACCACAATCACCGTAAGGTAAGAGCCGCGGTCGCCCAGCGCCGAGGTGCCCACGAGCACTGCCGGCAGCACCAGGAAGCTCAGCCCGGCGCCGAGGTTGAAGGCTCCGGCGTTCATGCCCGGCAGGAAGCCGGGGTTGCCCGGGGGCGAGAGCACCACGCCGAGCCCGTTGAGCATGATGTTCGCGGTGCCGGCGTACATGATGCCGAGCAGCGCAGTGGCGGCGACCATCACCGGCAGGCTGTTCAGGCCGAACAGCGCAATGATCACCAGGGAGACGATGCTGCCGATCATGCCGATGCGCAGCACATTGGTGTAGCCCAGGACCGGGGCAAGCCGCCCGCTGATCGGGCCGAAGACCCAGCCCAGCAGCGCGTAGGGGGTCAGGATGAGCAACGCCGTTTCGGTGGGGCCGAGGCCGAAGCCGGGTGCGGCGGCTTGTACGTAGGCGGGGACAATCCCGTTGATCACCGCGAAGATGCCGGTCATGGTCAGGATTGTGGTCAGCAGCGGCGCCCACGTGGAGCGCTGGCGCAGATGGACAATCTCGACCATCGGCTCCTTCGTACGCTTTTCGGTGACCCAGAAGGCGGCGAACGCGGCGGCGGCGACGGCGATCAACACCAGCGAGAGGATCAGGGTTCCCGTGGAGAACGCGCCGACGAGCTTGGCGGCCTCGTTCAGCGCGGTGAGCAGGGCACCGACTGCGACGACAATAAAGACGACGCCGGTCCAGTCCATCCGCGTCCCGGCCTGCGGTTTGCTCTCGGGCGTCAGGACGGCGACAAGGATCGCGGCGAGCACGGCGAGCACCACCATGAACCAGAAGATGCTGCGGAAGCCGTAATGCTCGGCCATGTAGCCGCCGAGGAAGGCATCGACGCCGGCCACGCCGCCGTTGACCGCGAGGATAACGCCCATCAGCGTGCCGTACGTGCGCGGGTTCGGCACGGCGGTGCGCAGCATGATGAGGCACAGCGGCACGGTGGGGCCGCTGACGCCCTGGATGATCCGGCCCACGAAGAGCCACGTAACGTCCGGGGCCAGCGCCGCGATCACGGAGCCGACGGCCGTCAGCAGCATCATGCCGACGAGGATCCGCTTGCGGCCGACAATATCGCTCAGGCGGGGCAGGAACAGGGAGAACAGCGCGGCGGTGGTGAAGAACCAGGTCTGGGACAGGCCGATCGAGGCCTGGTCCGTCTGCAGTTCCTCGCCCATGGTGACCAGGGCGGGGCTGAGCATGGAGGCATTGAGCTGGAAGGCCACGCAGGCCGTCAGCAGGGCGACCATCAGGGCGGTGGTGCCGCCGCGGGTGGCCTTGGTGTCGTGGAGAACTGCGCTCATTTCGCTGCCTCCCCGGTGGTGACCGACGCCGCGGAGGCGGGCGCCGCCGTCGTCGTTGTGGTGGCGGTTCCCGTTTCTACCTCGCCGATGCTGACCAGCGCATCGGTCACCAGGTTCCAGAACTTGGTGCGGTCCAGGTCCACGGCCACGGAGGTGTGGCAGTCGGCCGGTGCGGGGGCGCGGAAGTCGGCGACGGTCATGCCGAGGGTCAGCTTGCCCTGCAGTTCGATGTCGACCGGGACCTTGCGGGTGGTCATCACCGTGGGGTCGATGACGTAGGCGACAGCGCACGGATCGTGGACCGGCGGGTAGTCGAAGCCCTGTGCATCCTTGTACGTCTGGGCGAAAAAGTCCATCAGTTCGCGGACAAAGCGGGCCGGGCCGGTGCCGACGGCTTCGATTTGCTCGACGACGTCGGGGGTGGCCAGCGCCTGGTGCGTGAGGTCCAGTCCCACCATGACCAGGGGCCACTTCTCGTTGAAGACGATGTGGGCGGCCTCGGGGTCGATCATGATGTTGAATTCGGCCACGGCGGACCAGTTGCCCACGTGGTAGCCGCCGCCCATCAGCACGACTTCCTTGACCCGCTCGACGATGCGCGGCTCCTTGCGGGCAGCCATCGCGATGTTGGTCAGGCCGCCGGTCGGGACCAGGGTTACGGTGCCGGGTTCGTGCGCCATGATCGTGTCGATAATGAGATCAACGGCGTGCCGCGGGTCCAGTTCGATGGCGGACTCCGGCTGCGCGGGGCCATCCATGCCGGACTCGCCGTGGATGTCCGGCGCGGTTTCGATGGTGCGCACCAGCGGGCGGTCGCAGCCGGCGGCGAACGGGACACCGGTGATGCCGGCGATCGTCCCCACGGCCAGGGCGTTCTTGGTGACCTTTGCCAGGGTCTGGTTGCCGACAACGGTGGTCACGGCGAGCAGTTCGATGTTCGGGTTGCCGTGGGCCAGGAGCAGCGCCACGGCGTCGTCGTGCCCCGGATCGCAGTCCAGGATGATCTTCTTCGGTCCGGGCGTCGCGGAAGTGGCGTCCATGTTTTCTCTCCACGTCATCGGGGCCCCGCAGCGGGGAAATTGTCACAGCGAGTTTGACATCCCCTTCCGGTCCACGTCAAACGCTTGACGTAGCAGGCGTCAAGCGCTTGATGCCTTGTTGCGCTTGATTGCGCTTATCATGGGGCTCATGGATTCCGCCCGCCCTCCCCAGCACCCGCCGCGCGTCGGTCGGCGAGTGACCGCGGCGATGGTGGCGGCACGCGCCGGCGTCTCCCCCGCGACGGTTTCTTTGGTGGCGAACGGCAAAACGCGCGGGCGGGTGTCCGCCGACAACATCTCCCGGGTCAGCCAGGCAATCGCCGAACTCGGATACGTGGTGGACAGCGTGGGCAGTTCGCTGGCCAAGGGCGTCAGCTCCATTGTGGTGCTGGTGGCGCCGGACATTTCCAACCCGTTCTTCGCCAAGGTCGTTGCCGGCGTGCGCGAATCCCTCGGCGCGGACTTCCAGCTGCTGCTCTCCGTCACCGAAGCCGGCGAATTCCCCCGTGCGGATGACATCCGCCGGCTCCTCGCCCTGCGCCCGGCGGGCCTGCTGGTGGATGCCCCCGATGCCGCGTTCCTCGAGGACCTCTCCCCCACGGGCCCCTTGGTGCTGCTCGACGCGCCCGGGCTGGAGGCTTATGCGCCGTCCGTCAACCTCGACGTGGCCCACGGCGCCCGCGAACTCGCGGCACACCTGTCCGCCTCCGGCCACCAGCGGGTGGCGTACCTGGACAGCGTGACCGGCACAGCCACCTTCACCATTCGCCGGACGGCCTTCCTGGAGGAAGCGGCCACTCGCGGGATGACCGCGGACCCGGCCCACCTGATCAGCACCACGATCGACGTCGGCGCGTCGGCCGACGCGTTTGCCGCCGCCTGGCCCCAGTGGCAGCAAGCGGGTGTCACCGCCGTCGTCTGCGCCACCGATACCCACGCGTACGGCGTGCTGCAGCAAGCGCGCGTTGCCGGCGTGCGGATCCCGGACGAACTCGCCGTCGCCGGCTTCGACGACCTGCCCTACTCCGCCACCAGCAACCCCGGCCTCACCACCGTCCACCTTCCCGCCGCCCGCCTGGGCCTCAAGGCCGGCGAACAGCTGCGCGGCCTGATCGAAGGCCGCGACCTCGAGCAACCCCAGCTCACCTTGGAGGCCTCGCTGATTGTGCGCGGCTCCACGGATCGGATCGCCGCCAACTAACAACGACGGCGCGGTCCGGGCCGTCGCGGCTACACCTTGCGCCAGTCGTGCCCGGTCACGGCCGCCCCGGCCTGCGGCCCCATCTGCAGCATGCCGCCGTCCACCACCCATGACGCCCCGGTGACGTAGCCGGCTTCGGCCGACGCGAGGAAGGCGATCACGGCTGCGACCTCGCGGGCGTCGCCGGGCCTTGCCAGCGGAATGCCCGGCCGGTCGATGCGGTGCGGGTCTTCGTCCTCGTTGCCGGTCATGGCGGTGGCGATCTCTCCCGGCGCGACGGAGTTGACCGTGATGCCGTGCCGGCCGAGCTCCAGCGCCATGTTCTTCACCAGGCCGCCGAGGCCGTGCTTCGCGGCGTCGTACGGGGCGGCCCCGATCATCGGCTGGTGCTCGTGCACGCTGGTCACGGCGATGATCCGGCCGCCGCGGCCGGCATCCGCCATCCGCCGGGCTGCCCGCTGCATGCACACGAACGCGCCGTCCAGGTCGGTGGCGACCACCCGGCGCCAGGTCTCGTAGTCCAGCTCCAGGAACGGCTCCGAGGCGCCCGTGCCGGAGTTGTTGACGAACACGTCCAGCCCGCCGAGCTGCTCCGCGAGCGAATCGACCACGTCGCCGCAGCCGGGCAGGTCCGTGGTGTCCAATTGGGCGACGGCGGCGCTGCGGCCGAGCGCGCGCACCTCCTGCGCGGTCTCTTCAGCCCCGCTTTCGTCCGAGTGCCAGGTGATCCCCACGTCCAGCCCTGCCCGGGCGAGCGCGACGGCGGTGGCCCGGCCGATGCCGGAGTCGGAACCGGTGACGATGGCGGTGCGCGGCGTGAACTGTTCCATGGGCCTATTGTGGCGAAGAACCGGCCGCTTGCCAGCCCCTCCGGCCGCGCGGGCCGCTACGCGACGGTCATTTCGCCCATCAGGTCCCAGTCGTCGCCCTCGACCTGGCGGCTGATGATCCGCGGCGTTTCCTGCAGGTACTGCGGCTGCTCCTGCATGGCCTTCTTGAAGTGGTCGCTCTTCACATGCGCTTCGGCCGCGTCGTCCCGGAAGGCCTCGACCAGCACGTACTCATTGGGGTCCTCCACGCTGCGCGACCAGTCGAACCACAGGTTGCCCGGCTCGGCACGCGTCGCCTCGGTGAATTCGCGGACGAGTTCGGGGAAGTTATCGGCGTACTCGTCCTTGACCTTGAACTTGACCACAATGAAAATCACGCGGCATCGGCCTTTCTTCTGTTGGGGGGTGTCTTTTCATCCTGTCATGTCCAAAATCGACTACTCAACTGATGCCCTTTTCGACGCTGAGAAGGCCGCCTGCTGAAAAGTGGACGGGGGCAACCGCCAAACGGGGCAGCCGGCCCAAGGGGACACCGGGTCGGGTGAGCGCATCCGGAGACCGGCCGGATGAGCGCGGGTCAGCGGGCCAGCCCGCCGGCGAGCGCCTTGGCCGCGGCGATATAGCGCCGCGTGACCAGCCGCTGGGCGGCCTCCGCCACCGGCGCCCCTGCCCGGTAGAACCAGTTGGCATGCCGGCTGAACGCGAACACCTCGAAGACCACCCGCCCGCTCCCCTCCAGCACAGCCACAAAGCCTTCCTCCCCCGACTCCGGATGTCCAGGCAGGGTGCCGTAGCCGAAGCCCGTTCGGGTCGGCGTCCGTTCCGTCCACACCACGCGGCACGGGATGGCGAGCCGCAGCGGCCCGACGCCGAACCCGCACACCACCTCCGCGCCTTCGGCGGCCACCGGCCCCGTGGCATCGACCCGCAGCCCGGCCAGCCGATGCACTTCCCACCCCATCAGCCCCTCGGCCAGCCGGTGAAAAGCGTCTTCCCCCTCACCGACACCGACCCGCTCGTCGACGACCCGGTATCCCGGCGGCGAGGTGCGCTCCCGGCTCAACCCCACGCCGTCGTACGTGAGCGGAACCCCGCCCAGGTCCTCGGCCCTCACCGCTCAGCCCTGCCGCGCATCGTCGCCCCTGGCCAGGCCCATCCAGCCCAGCATCTCGCGGTCGCGGCGCGGCAGCGACGCCACCACCAGGTCGTAGGAGTCCTCGATCATGTCCCGCAGCATGTCGTCGGGCAGCCCGCCGTCGCAGCGCACGCCGTTCCAGTGCGTTTTGTTCATGTGATAGGCACCCGTGATCTCCGGGTGCGCCGCGCGCAGTTGCTGCGCCAGCACCGGTTCGCACTTGAGGCTGATGCTCAGCCGCGGCGCCTGCAGGTCCGAGAGCGCGAACATCTTCGCCGCCCGCCCTGCCGCCCGAACCTTGAACACCGACGACTCGGGCCCAAACGGGAAGTCCTCGAACGCCCCGGGGAGGGACAGGCAGAATGCGCGCAGGGCGGTTGCGTCCATGGGCACGAGCCTACTGCTCCCGGCCCGCGCCGGTCACGGTTCTGCGGAGGTCGACGTGCCCACCCGGCCTCCGTGCCCCACGCGAGCCTCTCCCGCGCCGGTCACGGTTCTGCTGGATCGACGTGCCCACCCGGCCTCCGTGCCCCGCGGCCAGGCCCGCGCCTCGCCCGACGCCCCCTGGACCGCATCCCGCCCTAGTTCCGCCCGGTGCGCGGCGGCAACTTCGGTGGCAGGATAGTTTCACAGTTGTTTCACGGGGAACGACGGCGGGCTTCGGTGCCGCCGGCGGGTTTCGGAACGGGCGACGGCTCTGGAGAGGAGACCCATGTCAGACACCGGCAGGGAAGCGAAGCGGGCGGCCGGCAGGGCCAAGGACAAGACCGAGGTCGCCGCCAATTCCAAGGCGTTCGAGCGGGTGGCGCGGTTCGGTTACGTGGCCAGCGGCCTGCTGCACGTGCTGATCGGCGCTATCGCGCTCCGGCTCGCCTTCGGCGGAGGCGGCGAGGCGGACCAGACCGGGGCCGCCTCAAGCCTGGCGAAGACTCCGGGCGGGATGTTCCTGCTCTGGGCGGGCATGCTTGCCGCCGCTGCCCTGGCCTTGTGGCAGATCAGCGAGGCGGTGTTCGGCGGCCGCGGCCGGGAGGCAAAGAAGAGGTGGGGCTACCGGGCGAAGTCCGTGGGACTGGCCATCGCATACACGGTGGTGGCGGTATCGTTCGGCAGCTTCGCGCTGGGTTCCGGCGCCGACAGCAGCCAGAGCTCCCAGGACGCCAGCACCAGGCTGATGCAGTGGCCCGGCGGTGCCGTTGTCCTGTTCCTGATTGGCGCCGTCATCATGGGCGCCGGCGTCTTTTACGTGTACAAGGGCCTGAAGAAGAAGTTCCTGGACGACCTCAAACGGCTCCCCAGGGGCAGCACCGGCACCGCCGTGACGTGGACCGGCGTCGTGGGTTATGCGGGCAAGGGGCTGGCACTGTTCGTGCTGGGGCTGCTGTTGGCGGTGGCCGCGGTGCAGCACGACCCGCAGGAGGTCAAGGGGTTGGACGGGGCGCTCAAGGCGCTGCGTGACCAGGCCTTCGGCCCGGCCGCACTCGCCGTCGTCGCCGTTGGCCTGATCTGTTACGGCCTCTACATGGGCGCCCGGGCGCGCTACGCGAAGATGTAGCGCGCCCGAGGCCAGGGTGTCGGCCCTACTCCGCGGAGACCGGCGTCAGCACGTCCTTGACCAGCGGATCCTCCGTGGTGCGCAGGTACTCCTCCAGCCGCGAATCCGAGAAGATCTCGATCAGCTTCTTGCTCTCCGCGCTGTCCTTGAACTGGGTGCCGATCACCAGGCGAGAGGCGAATGTCTTCGGCGCCGCAGGGAACAGGATGCCCTTGTCGCGGCCGATCTTGCCGGCGTCGAACTGGGATACGTAGCCGATCGCGGCATCGACTGAGTCGAGCATCCGCGGCATCGCCAGCAGGTCGGCTTCCTTCAACTGGAAGCCGCGCGGGTTGCCGGTAACGTCGCGGATCTTTGCTGTTCGCGGCTCCACCGCCGGATCCAGCTCCAGCAGTCCCTCGCGCTGCAGCAGCCACAGCGCCTGGCCCTGGTTGGCGGCGTCGTTGGGCAGCAGCAGCACGGCTCCGCGCGGCAGGTCTTCCACCGAGCCGTAGCGGGTTGAGTAGAGGCCAAAGCCCCACTGGTACAGCTCCACCGTCGGCGACAATTCCAACCCGTTGGCGTCGGCGGACTGCTGCATGTACCACTGGTGCTCGAAGATGGTGGCGTGGAACTGCCCATCGGCCACCGCACGATTGGCCTGAACCGGATCCTGGAGGCCCACTGCCTCGATCTCCACGCCGTAGTCGGGGGCGATTTCCTCGGCGACGAACTTCAGGATCTTCTCCTCGCCCGCCATCGCCGGTTCAAAGTGGACTTTCAGCGGCGAGGTGACCTCGCTGCCGGATGCCGCGACGGCCGGCCGGGACTGCTGCTGCACCAGCAGCAGCCCCAGGACCAGTGCGACGACGGCGGCAAGGGCGGCGATGCTCCACGGCAGGGCGGTGGTCTGTTTGCGCAGGGTGAAGCCGTGGTCGTGGCCGGACCCGGCGGAAGAGGTGCTCATGATGTGATGCTCCTGTTGGTCGGTTGCTAAGGGCGCAGCAGCGCGCGGGAGATTCGGTCGCCGGCAAACTGCACCAGCTGCACCGTGATGATCAGGACAACGATGGTGGCCGCCATGACGTGGGTGTCGAACCGTTGGTAGCCGTAGGTGACGGCCAGGTAGCCGATGCCGCCGGCGCCGATGGTCCCGGCGATGGCCGAGTATTCGATCATCGAAATGGTGTTGAGCGTGACCGCAGACGTAAGACCCGGCAGGGCCTCGCGCAGCTGCGTCTGCCGGATGATCTGCCCGGTGGAGCTGCCCGTGACCAGCCCGACGGCCATGTTCTCGCGCGGCAGATCGTTGAGTGCGTTCTGCACCAGCCGGGCGAAGAACGGAATACCGGCCAGTGTCATCGGGACCACGGCCGCCGCGATGCCGATGGTCGTTCCGGTGACCCACTTGGTCAGCGGGATGATGGCGGCCATCAGCACCAGGAACGGGAGCGAGCGGCCCATGTTGACGATCCAGCTGAGCGTTCCGTGCAGGCGCGGCCGGGGGAACAGGCCGCGGCTGTCCGTGTTGTACAGCAGCACGCCGGTGGCGCCGCCGACCAGGATCACCATGACCATCACGATGCCGACCATCGCCCAAGTTTCGCCGTAGGCGGGCAGCAGCAGCGCGGGCAGGTCCGCCCAGGGCGTGTCCAGCCCGACGGCGGCGGTTTCTGCGGGCCTCATGCGCGCACCTCGATTTTCTCGTTCCTTGCGTATGCGTCCGTCGGCGGCGTTTCCGCCGCGGTATCGGCACGGTGGCGTGCCTCTGCGGCCAGACCCAGGCCCGCCAAGTAGGCGCGGACTTCGGCCTCCGGGCGGCCGGCGACACCGATGTCGGCGCGGCCCAGCACCGTTTCACCATGGGCTTCCACCGAACCGCCGAGCAGCGCCACGCGCACCCCCAGACCGGTGGACAGGCGGGTCATCCACTCCGGGTCCACCGGCCCGTGCCGATAGGAAACGGACAGCGCGTAGTCGAAGCCGGCTGGCAGCGGGAGGGCCCGGATTGGCAGCAGTTGGCGGCCGGCGGCGGAGGCCTGGTCGGCAACCAGGGCGCCAATCGGCCCGTATTCCGCGACGCGGCCGCCGGAGAGCACGGCCACCTGATCGGCGACGTGGCGCACCACGTCCATCTCATGGGTGATCAGGATGACCGACAACCCCAGTTCGGTGCGCACGTCGTCCAGCAGGTCCAGGATCTGCTGGGTGGACTCCGGGTCCAGGCCCGACGTCGATTCGTCGGAGAGCAAAATCCGGGGACGAAGTGCCAGCGCCCGGGCAATGCCGACCCGTTGCTTTTGGCCGCCGGACAGCTGGCCGGGGTAGGCGTTGGCCTTGTGCAGCAGGCCCACCCGGTCCAGCAGTTCCGCCACGCGGTCCTCCATCTGAGCGTGCACCACGCCGAGGTTTCGCAGCGGCAGCGCCACGTTCTCCGCCACCGTCATCCGGCGCAGCAGGGCCGAATGTTGGAAGATCGTGCCGATGGCGCGGCGTTCGCCTCGCAATGCTTGCCCGGACAGTGCTGACAGGTCGCGGCCGTCCACCAGTACCTGGCCGGAGGTCGGTTTTTCCAATAAGGAGATGCAGTGGGAGAGGGTCGTCTTGCCGGCGCCGGAAGGGCCGACGACGGCGGTGATCGACCCCTGCTCGATGGTCAGGTCGATACCCTTGAGCACCTCGACCGTCCCGTGGCGGGTGTCGTAGCTCTTGTGCAGATTGCGGATTTCTATCATTGCGGGCCGCCCGCGGCATATCTTTTCATGCTGCTCCTGAAGGTCAGGGAGCCCCGGGCACAGCCGATCACGGCGCGCAGGCATGGCGCGGCCGGTTCCGGGCCGGCCCGGGTTCTCCATCGGTTCTGGCGTTAGCACCGTGCGGCAGTTGCCGGGGTTGCTGCGGCGTCATCGAGCCAGATCTCTCGGCCGCTCTGGATGGTTCTTGCCGACGGCGGTGCCCCCCTGAAGGGGAGGCGCACCGCCGTCGTTGTTCAGATGGTTCTGCCGGTGCCTACGCTCGGTGGGCGAGCGCGTTCTGCAAGCGGAAGCCGGCGGCCCGGTGGTTATCCGGCAGCTTGTCGCCGCGGCCGAAGAGCTTGTTGCGCAGGGTCCCCGGCGCGTACTCCGTGGGGTAGGCGCCCAGCTTCTGCAGCTCCGGCACGACGAATTCCACGATGTCCTCGAACGTGCCCGGGGTGATCGCGTAGGCCAGGTTGAACCCGTCCACGTCGGTCTCGTCGACCCACTCCACGAGCTTGGCGGCCACCTCCGCGCCGGAGCCGACGGTGATCGGGCCGAAACCGCCGACGCCGACCCATTCGGCCAGCTGGCGGATGGTCCACGGCTTGCCGCTGTCGCCGGAGGCCTTCTGGAAGGTCTCCACGGAGGACTGGATGGCGTTGGACTTCACGTTTTCGCCAATCACGTCATCCGGGCCGTAGGTGGACAGGTCCACGCCCATCCAGCCGGAGATCAGCGCCAGCGCCCCGTTGATGTCTGCGTAGGACTTGTAGTCCTCGAATTTGGCCTGCGCGGCGGCGGTGTCGGGCCCGGTCACCACGGTCTGCATCGCGTAGATGCGGACGTCGTAGCGGTCGCGTCCGGCCGCCTCCACGGCGTCGCGGATCTTCTTCACCGATGCGGCCAGCATCTCCTTGGTCGGGCAGGTCACGAACACCGCCTCGGCGTTCCCGGCGGCGAACTCGGTGCCGCGCTTGGAAGCCCCGGCCTGGAAGATGACCGGGGTGCGCTGCGGGCTCGGCTCGGTGATGGCGATGCCGGGAACCTTAAAGTACTTGCCCTCGTGCCGGATCTCGTGGACCTTCGCCGGGTCGGTGAAGACGCCGGTCTCGACGTCCTTGACCACGGCGTCGTCCTCCCACGAGCCCTCGAGCAGCTTGTAGATGACCTCGAGGTATTCGTCCGCGTGGTTGTAGCGCTCGTCGTGCTCCAACTGGTCTTCCTGGCCCATATTGCGTGCCGCCGAGGGCAGGTAACCGGTGACCACGTTCCAGCCGACCCGCCCGTTGGTCAGGTGGTCCAGCGTGGCCAGGCGGCGGGCGAATGGGTAGGGGTGCTCGTACGCGGTGCCGGCGGTGACCCCGAAGCCGAGGTTCTCGGTCACCGCGGCCATCGCCGAGACCAGCATGAACGGATCGTTCACGGGGACCTGCGTGCCGGCGCGCAGCGTGGTCTCGTTGGAGGACCCGAAGACGTCGTAGGTGCCGAGCACGTCGGCGATGAACAGGCCGTCGAACAGGCCCTTTTCCAGCACCTTGGCCAGGTGGGTCCAGTAGCCGATGGTGTTGTAGGTGGCGGACTTGTCCTGCGGGTGGCGCCACAGTCCGGGCGACTGGTGGCCCACGCAGTTCATGTCGAAGGCGTTGAAGCGAACTTGGCGCCGGGGGTCGGGCTGCGGGTTGTTTACGGTCATGTCAGGCTCCTTTTCTGATGAGAAGAGCCCGCGCCGGTCCTCCGTCGGGCATGCGGCTGCCAACGGAAGACCAACGAGAGATCGAGCTTCTCCATCGGTCCTGGCGGTAGCACCTTCCTCAGGGAGGGGGTTGCTGCGGCGTCAACAAGCCAGGTCTCTCGGCCGCTCTGGATGGGTACGTCTCCCATTGGACACCCGCGGGCGCCCCGGAGGGAAATGTCCCGCGTCACGCGGGGTAAGAATTACGACGGGTTACGCCGGGTATAAGTCACGACGCCGGGGCGGAGCCGGCTTTGGCCTGCGGCCGCTTCCATCCCGCCACCGCTCCCGCACTCAGGCAGACAAGAATCAGGACGACGACGGCGATGGCCAGCGGCACACTGTTGCCGACCAGGGTGGGCAGGTTCTGCAGGATCAGGCCCAGGATGGCCAGCAGCCCGAGGAGTCCGAGAGCCGGGGCGACCGAGCGCTTCCAGTCGCGGGCCGGTGCGCCCTGCCGGCGGAAGAAAACCAGCACCGCGATGCTGGTGACCGTCATCAGCACCACCACGCCCAGGGAGGCGAAACCGGCAAACCAGGTGTAGAACTGCACGATGGGGTCCCAGCCGGCCACCACCGCGGCCAGCAGGAACAGGGCCACCGCTCCGGTCGAAGCGGCCGAGGCCAGATGTGGCGAGTGGTGCCGGGTGTGCGTGCCGGCCAGCTTGGCGGGGAAAATGCCTTGTCCGGCAATCTGGAAGAAATAGCGTGAGCTGATGTTGTGCAGGGACAGGATGCAGGCGAACAGGCTGCTGGCCAGCAGTACCTGGATGACGTGACTGCCCGCGGTTCCGAGGTAGAGCGCGGTAGTCTCCGAGAGCAAGGTGCCGGGCGCGTCCGCGGCCCTTTGGACGATGCCCTCGTCGCCCCACACGCTGATCAGCAGCCAGCTGGAGAGCGCGTAGAAGCCGCCCACCACGATGAGGGCTACATAGGTGGCGCGCGGGATCGTCTTGTCCGGGTCGCGTGCCTCGTCGCGGAACACGGCCGTGGCCTCGAAGCCTATGAAACTCAGGATGGCGAACAACAGCGCGATGCCGGGCGCCCCGGACAGCACGGTGGACGGGGTGACGAACCCGGTGGACAGGCCCTCGCGGCCGCCGCCGCCAAAAATTACGGCAGCGTCCAAAACCAGCACGATCAGCACCTCGGCGACCAGCAGTACCCCCAGCACCTTGCCGGAGAGCTCGATGTTGCGGTGGCCCAGCCAGGCGACGGCGGCCAGGGCGGCAGCGGCCCATGCCCACCATGGCAGTGCCGGCCCGCCGTAGGCGCGCACCACTTCGTCGACGGCCGGCGCCAGCAGGCCGTAGACGCCGGCTTCCAGCGCGAGGTAGGAGAGCAGGGCCACGAAGGCCGCCCCCAGGCCCGCCCTGCGGCCGAGGCCTTTGTCGACGTAGCTGAAGAACGCGCCGGCCGTTGGCACGTGCGGTGTCATGGTGGTGAAGCCGACGGCAAACAAAAGCAGGATGGCCATGGCCAGCAGGTAGATGAAGGGAAGGCCGGCGCCGTTGCCGCTGACGATGGCCAGCGGGACGGTTCCGCCGATGACGCCCAGTGGCGACGCGGCGGCCAGCACGATGAGCACGATGCTGGCGACGCCCAGCCGGCCGGAGAGCCGCGGTGCACCGGCATTGGCGGCCGCGGCGGCCGCGGGTGCGGCGAGGATTGGGTTATTGACGGATACAGACATGGTTTGGCTTCTTCCTAGAGGGCCGCGGAGCGGGCGGCTTGGCTGTTTGGACTGGCGCCGTCGCTCTGTGGCTGACGCGTGACGTCGGTGGGTGACTGACTGGCGCCGTCGCTCTGTGGCTGACGCGCGGCGTCGGCATTGGCCTCGCCAATCGACCAGACGTACGGGGGCTCGGCGCCGTTGACTTCCCAGTCACCGACGATCCGCGCCTTGTAGATGAACGGGTTGTGGGTGGCGACTGTGCGGGCGTTGCGCCAGTGCCGGTCCAGCGCCTTGCCGGTGCTGGTGGAGGAGGCGCCGAGCGCGTTGAAGAGGGCGCCCGCGGCGTTCGGGACCAAGGCGCTGAGCACAATCTGCGCCCGGCCCGATTCCAGTTCGACGGCGATGTTGGCCGCCTTCTCGGCATCGGCGCCTGACTGCCGCGAGGCAAAGGCGCGGTCCAGGCTGCGGGCAACGCCGAGGGTGGTTGCCTTCGCGGCATAGGATGTGGCGCTGATTTCGCCGACCACTTGGAGGACCTGCGCGTCGTGCCGGACCAGCGGGGCGTTTCCGTGGCCGAACACCCGCTTGCGGTCCCGCACGTTCTCTGCGGCTTCGCTGGTGACGGCCTGGGCGATGCCGGCCAGGGTCACCAGCAGGATGTGCTGGTAGAGCGCCGTCTGGTACGGGAAGCGGTCGGCGAAGGCGGACACGTTGGCCGGGTCCACCACCGCGTCGGTAAACACGGTGGTGCCGCTGCCGGTGAGCCGCTGGCCGAAACCGTCCCAGTCGTCGAAGGTTTCCACGCCCGGCGTCTTGGTGGAGATGATCACCGAGACATCGGAGCCGTCCGGGCGCTTGGCGGTGACATCGATCCAGTCCGCGAAGATGGTGCCGGTGGTGTAGAACTTGCGGCCGTTCAGCAGCAGCTTGCCGCCGGTCTCGGACAGCACGGTGGCGGTTCCCCCGGCGCCCGGTTCGGTCCAGGCGTTGCCGGCCAGCTCGCCGGATGCGAAGCGCCGCAGCCAGGCGCCGCGGTCCGAGGTGCGCCCGTGGTGGTACAGGTTCTCCTCCACCAAGGCGATGTGCGAACGCAGCGCCTGCGGAATGTTGCTGTCCGCGGCGGCGAGCTCGATCAGGAGCCGGGTGAACTCTTCCCAGTCCAGCCCGTCGCCGCCGAACTCGGCCGGAATCCGGGCGGCGCCGAAGCCGGCGTCCTTCAGCCAGCCGATCTGTTCAAACGGCAGCTCGCGGGTGAGCTCGCGGCTTACCGCCCCGGCGGCGATGCGCGCGAAGATCGGACGGTATTTGGCGGCCGCGGCGTCGAAGGCCGTGGCGAGGTTGTCGAGTGTTTCAGTCATGGTGGTTCTCCTGGAGGTCCGGCCGTGAGGGCGTCAGATGGGGCGCCCGGGTTGGGGGCAGCGGTGATGGGGCCCGCGGGTTGGGGCCATCGGTGATGGGCCCGCGGATGGCGGGCAGTCATGAGGCGACCCGCGGGCTGCGGGCAGGGTGGGCGGCGTCCTGCTCCGCTCAGGTGTAGAGCGAAATCGGCTGGACGTCGCCGAGCAGGTAGTTGGCGCCGACCTCGACCTTCTTGTAGTCGACCGGGTCGTGCAGGGTGTGCGTGCGGATGTTGCGCCAGAAAATGTCCAGCCCGACCTCGGTTTTCGCGGAGGACGAGCCGGTGGTCTCGAAGATGCGGTTCGCCACGTCCACCCCCACCTCGGTCGACACGACCTTGAGCCTCGCAATTTCGAGCGCGAGGTCCGCCCGGGCTTCGGCGCTCAGCTGCGCGCCGGCGGCAATAACAGCGTCGAACCTGGCGTTCGTCCGGTCGGCCAGGGCCTCCACCGCGGCGACCCGCGACACCAGCTCGCCATAGACCCGCTGGGTCAGCGGGTCCTGGGCATAGGTCTCCTGCGCGCTGAGGAACCAGGAGTTCCGGCGCGCCAGCGTGATCCGGCGCCCGCGGTCCAGCGCCCCCTGCGCGATGCCCAGGTAGAGGTTGCCGAAAACCAGCTGGATGTACGGGGTAACCAGCGTGGAGAAAGGCTCCTCCCCCACCTCACCGATGATGTCCGCGGCGGTGACCTGCACGCCGTCGTACTTCACCGAACCACTGGCCGAGAGCCGCTGGCCGAGCGCATCCCAGTCCCCGAGGTATCCGATGCCCGTTCGGTCATGCTCCAGCGCGAGGGCCAGGAACTTGCCCCGCTCGGGTCCGGCCGCGATCACGGCATTGACCAGAATGGCGTCGCCGACGGAAGCGCCGGTGGAGAAGTGCTTGGTGCCGTTCAGCCGGAAGCCGTCGCCGTCGGGAACCAGTTCCAGATTCGGGTCCACCGGGTTCACGGAGTCGCCCCAGGACCAGCGGCCCCGCGCGGAGCGGCGGAGCAGTCGTTCCTGGACCTGCGCATCACCGTAGAACACGACGGCGCCCAGGTTGGCGTAGTGGTAACCGAGTATTTGCGCGATCGACGCGTCCGTGCGGGCCAGGATGCGCACGGCGTGCAGCGCGCTCTCCCAGTGCCCGCCCTCGCCGCCCCATTCGGCCGGGATAATCAGGTTGAGCAGGCCCGAGTTGCGCAGCAGCTCCACCTCGGCGTGCGGGTCGGCGTTGCGTCGGTCGCGCTCCAGCACGTCCGGGGCCAGCGCGGCGGCAACGCCTTCGGCTACTTGCTGCCATCGGGCCAGTTCCTCGGCGGTAGCCTGTCCGGCCCACGGGGCTCGGCGGGTTTGCGGGTTGTTGGCGGTCACGACGGCGGTCATGTTGGCTCCTCACGGCGGGGCTCCCATCCGGACCCGCGGCGCAGCAACCGTCACGGTTGGGGCGCAGCCCGGAGGGGGCCGTACTTGCCGGGCACGGTGTTGTGCGCGGCCGGATCCTCATCTGGGGCACCCCGCTACGGGAGAGGGTTGCCGCCCAACCAGCCAGAGCTTGTCGTTGGGACTCTTGATCTCGGAGTCGAGTATGCCGGGGCCGATCCGGCGCAGGGAAGCACATGACAGGCCATGACATTCTGCTGCCGTTTGTTACGGAAACCGCTTCTGATGACGACGACGGCCCGTCGCCCCAGCCGGCTCCGGGGGCTGGGGCCGGCAGGCTTCCGCCCGGCTCCACGGGCTGGGGCTGCAGGCTTCCGCCCGGCGCATTGAGCCGTGCGCATTCCTCTGCGCGGCTGTCCCCTACTGGCCTGGTTACGAGGGGACTACCGTGGAGGTGCACTGCCAATATGGCCGGGCCGGGACGGGCACCGTCCGCTGGCCGTCGTACGGGAGGTTCATCATGAAGGCATGGCAATTTGTCGGCACGAAGAAGCCGCTGGAGCTTAATGAGGTTCAGGAACCCCACGCTGGCCCCGGTGAAGTGGTCGTCGACGTCAAGGCGTCGGGGGTCTGTCATTCGGACGTCTCGACGCTCGATGATCCGGGATGGATGGCGCTGTTCCAGCACGGCCTGCCCCGCACCATGGGCCATGAATCCGCCGGCGTTATCAGCGAGGTCGGCGAGGGCATGGACCATTGGAAGATTGGCGACCGCGTAGGCCTCTCTCCGGTGATGTCGGACGGGGACGCATTGGGTTACGGGAAGTGGGATGGAGGCTTCGCCGCCAAGCTTCGCGCGACCGACGACAATCTCGTCGCCTTGCCCGACGAAGTGCCGTTCGACCTCGGCGCCATGGCGACCGACGCCGGCTTGACCGCCTACCATGCCATGATGGCGGTCGGCGGGGCGAAGAACGGCATGAAGGTCGGCGTCATCGGCTTGGGCGGACTGGGCTATATCGGTGCACGCTGTGCCGCGTTGGTCGGCGCCGAGGTGTACGGCGCCGAGGTCAATCCGGAAACCCAGAAACTGGCCGACGAGATCGGATTGGCTGGCGTCGGCGCCTCGATCGAAGAGTTCAAGGACAAAAACCTGGAGCTGATCGTTGACTACGCCGGCTTCGGCACCACGACCTCGGCCGCCATCGAAACCCTCGCTGAGTTCGGCACCCTGGTTCAGGTGGGCATGGGCCGGTTGGAATCGACCATCAATACCTACCCGATCATCATCAACCAGCTCTCCATCAGGGGCTCAAAGTCCGGCACCAAGGAGGATCTTGCCGGCATCTACGAGCTGATGAAGAGCGGTCAGCTCAAGCCACCCATGAACCACATCAAGCATGCCGACATTCCCGGCGCAATCGACAAGCTTCGCGCGGGAGGTGTAGTCGGCCGCTTCATCGCCATGTACGAGTGATGCGGGGACTCGAGGCGGTCCGAAGGCGGGGCAGGGCTGACCGTAGCCCGTGAGCTGCTGTTACAGCCCGAAGCGCGGGGCCTCGATGGCCGGGCAGGTATCCATGACGACGTCCAGCCCGGCCGCCTTGGCCTTTTCCGCGGCGGCTTCGTCGATCACGCCCAACTGGAGCCACACCGCCTTGGCACCGACTTCGATGGCCTGGTCCACCACCGGGCCGACCTTCTGCGAGTTTACGAAGCAGTCCACCACGTCGATCTCGCCGGGAATGTCCCCGAGCTTTTGGTAACCGGTCAGGCCGAGGACGTCGTCGCCCTGCAGGTTGACGGGGACGACTTCCATGTCCAGCTGGTCCATCAGGTACCGGGAGATGCGCATGGCCACCCGGTGCGGGTTCGTGGACAGGCCGACGACTGCCCAGCGGCCGGGGGTTTCCAGCAGCCGCCGGACGACTTCAGGGTCATTCTGGTGTGCCATGGCTCGACCCTACCCGCGACTCTTCGGCACCGGAACCGCCGCTGGCCCTCTCCCCCTCAGCCGCCCTCATCGAGGAGTCGGCAGGCGCCCTCAAACCGTCGGTTTAAGGGCGTCAGCTGAACAGTCGATGGTTTGGGGCTAGCCGGCCAACCGGGCCGCCGCTGCGTCGGCGTGCTCCGCCACCCAGTTCCCCACCAGTTCCAGCACTTCAGCGTCCACGGGCTCGCGGATCTGGCGCTTGTAGTCGGAGAGGGTCGGAACCTTCGGGTCGCGGCGCAGCAGGTGCGACAGGTCCTCGATCTTCCTCGTGGTCACCGGGCCGGGGACGGTGGCCGCGATGATGTCCAGGTCGGCCGGGTCCACCTGTACGTCCTTGGTGCCCGTGATGGCCAGCACCGGCATGTGCAGGCGCTCCAAGTTCGGAACGGGGTCGAAGTCGAGGAACTCCCGATGCCAGAGCGCATTGATCTTACGGCCCTGCATGCGCACCACGTCCTCGGTGGTGGCCCGAAGTTTTTCCACCGACTTCGCCTGCACCTTAACCAGGTCCTGGCGGAAAAGCTTCAGCAGCAAGCGCGGGAAGGCGGGCAGCGAGTCGCTGATCTGGGCCGTCTGCCACCTGCCTGTCTCAAAGCCTGTCTGCGCCGAGGCTGAAAGCAGCACAGCCCCGTCCACCCGGGTACCGGGCTCTGCCGCCACGGCCGCCGCGTGGTAGCTGCCTTCGCTGTGGCCGACCAGGAATACCGGGAGGCCCGCGGCCTTCCGGGCGGCCATCCAGCGGAGGGCGGCCGCGGCGTCGTCGCTGTTCTGACGGAAGCCGGCCGCCCAGAAGGATCCTTCCGAGTCGCCGGTACCGCGCTTGTCGTAGCGCAGCGACGCGATGCCGTGGTTGGCAAGCGCCATCGCCAGGTCACGGCTGATGCCCAACGGCATCCGTTTGTGGTCGGCATTGCGGTCGATCGGTCCCGAGCCGGGCAGGATCAGCGCGGCGCCGCGGACCGTTCCGGCCGGTTCAGCCCAGGTTCCCGTCAGCTGAACGGTCCCGGACGGGAAGCTGACCACTTCTTCGGTGAACGCCTGACCGGCGGGCAGGCCGGCGGCCTTCCGGATCCGGGCCGCAACATCCTCGGCATCGGGAAGCGACACGACCACCCGGGCGTACTTTTGCCCGTCCAGGTCAAGCTGAACTGCCGGGGTGCCGCGGCGGGCGACGGCGAGGGTCTTGCCGCGGCCGCGCCACGTTCCCACCCGAGTCCGTCCCGGGATCGCAAGCCCGGGAGCCCGCAGGCCGTGGACGCCGTCGAACGCATCCGCGAGCACCCGGACGGAGGTCACCGCGGACAGCGGGAATCGCTGGTCGCCGAGCAGCCCCGCAACTTTCTCGACTCGATCCAGCTCCAGCAGAACCTCCTTGTTCTCCACCACTATCGCCGCCACCGCGCCTCCCTTCGGGTCGTTTATTGCTCGTGTCTTGGTCGTTTGGTCGCCCACTTGGGTTACCGGACAGTACGATTATTATCAGTTGTAGGAACAATGTCAACTATGAGAACGTTGAGCCATGTCCTCCTCACAGAGCGCCGACCTGATCCTGCACCCCGTACGCCTGCGGATCGTCCAGACGCTGCTGGGCAACCGTGCGCTGACCACGGCGGAGATCTCCGCCGAACTCCCCGACATTCCCACCGCGACGCTTTACCGGCACATAAGCACGCTCTCCAAGGCCGGCGTGCTGGCGGTGGCCCAGGAGAGACCGGTTCGCGGCACCACCGAACGTACCTTTCGACTGGACGTAGCCAGGAGTTCAGTGGCCGAGGACGATCTGGCGTCCATGACGGCCGATGACCACCGGCGCGGCTTCATGGCCTTTGCGGCCGGGCTGCTGGGTGCCTTCGACCAATACATCTCCGGGGGGAATCCGGACTTCGTGCGCGACGGGGCCGGTTACCGGCAGACCGCCCTCTGGATGACGGACGAAGAGTTCGAGGATTTCACCTCCGCCATCAGGGCTGCCGCAGAGAAGGTGGCGGCCAACGGCCCTGAAGAGGGGCGGCACCGCCGTTTGTTCTCCACGGTCCTCATCCCGGCGGATCCGCCGGGATGACTGACCGCCCCGCCGGGCCCGCACCGGGAGCAACGTCCACATCGGCGGCACATGGGCGGGAGGAGACGGCGGCGTCGTCGGCTGGCTATGAAAGGAGGCAGCGACGCCGGCGACACCCTAGCGAACGGGGGCATCGCCGTCGTGATGACCCCGAGAGGGCGGGCCGGCGTTACGCGTCCCAGCAGAGGCAGAAGGGGTGTCCGGCGGGGTCGGCGTACACCTGGAACCCCGAGGCGGACGCCGGGTCATCGGCCGACTTCAGCAGCTTGGCACCCAGGGACGTCGCCTGTTCATGGGCGGCCGCGAGATCATCTATGTAGAGGTCCAGGTGGATCTGCTGCGGCGTCCCGTCCGGCCAGTCGGGCGGAATGTGGTTGGGCGCAAGCTGGAATCCCAGCCGCGATTCGCCGTCCACCATGACCGTGTGCCAGTCGTCTTCGGCCTCGACCGTCCCGTCCAAGAGGCCGGCCCAGAAGGTGCTCTCCGCCGCGAGGTCGGCGGCGTCGAACACGATGATCTGTCTGCTGATTTTCATGCGGTCATCCTGCCACTGAGCCGAAGTTGCGTCCATGGTTAGCGGGGATGCGCCTGTTTCCCCGGCGAATTCCCCCACGAGTGGTTCGCGCCTTTGTTACGGCAGATTGTCATTCCGCCTTTGTTACGGATCATTATTACGGGCAGTTTGCCGGGAGCCCCGCCCGTGCCGTTTAGTTGGTGGTGACCATCCCGAGCGGCCGAGAGACCTGGATCGACGACGCCGCAGCAACCCTGGTCACCGGAAGCCCACCCAGGCTGCCGGTGATAACGAGGTGACAAGCCACGGGTACGGCCGGCGATTGCCGGGCCGCACGGCTTGATCCGTAGGGTGCTACTGCCAGGATCGATGGAGTGATCCCATGACTGCAGTACTGTCGTCGTCCCGCCACGCGGCTCCCGTTGCCGCTGCACCCGCGGCCCGTTCCGACTCCGCGCTGGCCGTTTCCTTTCGCGCCCTGAACCGCACCTTCGGCACGGGAGCACAGGCCCACACCGTGCTGCGCGACGTGAACTTCGAAGTCCGTCCCGGCGAGGTGCTGGCCATCCTGGGCCCGTCAGGCTGCGGCAAGTCCACCTTGCTCCGCGCCGCCGCCGGCCTCGACGCGCCCAGCGCCGGCGCCGTGGAAATCGACGGCACGCCGGTGCAGGGCATCGACTCCCGCTGCGCCGTCGCGTTCCAGGAACCCCGGCTGCTGCCGTGGCACACCCTGCAGGCCAACGTGGCCATCGGCCTGCCCAAGAGCTCCAGCGCCAAGCAGGGCAAGTCCAAGGTCGCCCGACTGCTGGACCTGGTCGGCCTGGCCGCCTTCGCCAAGCACCGGCCGCGCGAGGTCTCCGGCGGCATGGCCCAGCGGGCATCCCTGGCCCGGGCCCTGGCCCGCAACCCGGGCGTGCTGTTGCTGGACGAACCGTTCGGCGCGCTGGACGCGCTGACCCGGATCAAGATGCAGGACCTGCTGCTCGATATCCACGCGGCGGAACCCACCACCGTGTTGCTGGTGACCCACGACGTGGACGAGGCCCTGCAACTGGCGGACAGGATCATCGTGCTCGGCACGGAAGAGGGCCGCGAGGACGACGGCGCCACGATCGTGCGCACCGTCGACGTTCCCGGCAGCCGCCCGCGGGACCGCGGTTCGGTCGAGTTGGCCCGAATGCGCCGCTCGCTCCTCGAAAGCCTCGGCGTCGACGGCCATTAGGGCCACCCTCGCCACCCACAAATCACGCAATGCCCGGGCCGTTCGCGCCCGAAAGTCATCCGTAGCGGAATTTCTCCTGTTCCGCACCCCATCCAAAGGAACCACCATGTCTCTTGCCAGCCGTTTCTCCCGCCGCCCGCTCCTCGGCGCTGCCGCCGTTGCCGCCACCGCCTCGCTGGCCCTGACCGGCTGCGTTGCCGGTGAGGATTCCGAAGCCACCGCGGCCCAAGGCGGCGGCGATGGCGTGCTCAACATCGACTTCGCCACCTACAACCCGCTGAGCCTGGTCATTAAGGAAAAGGGCTGGCTGGAGGCCACCCTGGCCGACGAGGGCGTCGAGGTGAACTGGGTGCAGTCGGCCGGTTCCAACAAGGCCAACGAGGCGCTGCGCTCCGGAGCGGTCGACGTCGGCTCCACCGCCGGTTCCGCGGCGCTGCTGGCCCGCGCCAACGGCTCGCCGATCAAGACCATCAGCCTCTACTCGCAGCCGGAATGGGCCGCCCTGGTGGCGCTGCCCGACTCCGGCATCGAGTCCGTCGAGGACCTCAAGGGCAAGTCCGTGGCCGCCACCAAGGGCACCGACCCCTACTTCTTCCTGCTCCAGTCGCTGGAAGAGGCCGGCCTCTCCGCCGACGACGTCACCGTGGAAAACCTGCAGCACGCCGACGGTTTGACCGCGCTGAAGCAGGGCTCGGTCGACGCCTGGTCCGGCCTGGACCCGATCATGGCCGGCGCAGAACAGGACGGCGCCGAGCTGTTCTACCGGAACCTGGACTTCAACACCTACGGCTTCCTGAACGCCACCGAGTCCTTCCTGCAGGAGGAGCCGGAACTCGCGCAGGCCGTGGTGAACGCGTACGAGAAGGCCCGCGCCTGGGCCGCCGAGAACCCCGAGGAAACCGCGCAGATCCTCGCGGACGTCGCCGGCCTGGACCTCGAGGTCGCCACCAAGGTGGTCACGGAGCGCAGCAACCTGGACGTTGAAGCGGCCCCGGGCGAGAAGCAGCGCGCCGTGCTGGCGAAGGTCGGTCCGGCATTCGTCGAGACCGGCGACGTGAAGAGCCAGGCCGACATCGACGAGGCCCTCGCCACCCTGCTCGACGATTCGCTGGTGAAGCAGGCCGATCCGTCGGCCATCAAGGAATCCTGATGACGCACCTCGGTAATCCCGGCGCCTCCGGCGCCAGCGTTTACGCCACCAGTCAGGAAGGCCTCGCGGCCACCGGCGCCCCCAAAACCACGGGCGCGCCCCGGCCGGAACAGGACGGACCCTCGACCGAGCGCTCCCCCGCCAACGGATGGTCCCCGACCGGGGTGCTTGGCAACGGCTGGGCCCGCCTGCTCCTTGGCCTGCTGCTGCCCGCCGCCCTGCTCGCTGCCTGGCAGTGGAGCGCCTCCGCCGGCCTGTTCAGCTCCGTCCAGCTGCCGGCACCAGCGGCTGTCATCGAGGCCGCCGTCGACCTGATCCAGCGCGGCGAACTGGCCCAGCACGTGGCCATCTCCACCCAGCGCGTGCTGCTCGGCTTCGCTTTTGGCGCCGCCCTCGGCCTGGTCTTCGGCGCGCTGATCGGGCTGTCCAAGGTGGCCGATGTGCTGCTCTCCCCCACCATCGGGGCGCTGCGCGCGGTGCCGTCGCTGGCGTGGGTGCCGCTGCTCATCCTGTGGATGAAGATCGGCGAGGACTCCAAGGTCACGCTGATCCTGATCGGCGCGTTCTTCCCCGTGTTCACCACCGTCTCGCTGGCGCTGCGCCACGTGGACAAGAACCTGGTGGAGGCCGGCCGCGCGTTCGGGCTCAAGGGCGTCAAGCTGCTGACCACCGTGCAGCTGCCGGCCGTGGTGCCCGCCGTGTTCTCCGGCCTCCGGCTGGCCTTGGCCCAGGCCTGGCTGTTCCTGGTGGCGGCGGAACTGATCGCCTCCTCCATGGGCCTGGGCTTCCTGCTCACGGATTCGCAAAACAACGGCCGCACCGACCGGCTGCTGCTGGCCATCGTCCTGTTGGCCATCATCGGCAAGATCACCGACGCGCTCCTGGGAGTCGCGGAGAAATGGGCAGTCAAGAGATGGGCATAGAAGTAGCCGAAACCGCCGGCGGCCGCCGCGCCGTCGGGAGCACCGCCGTCGTCGGTCAGGAAGGCCCGACGCCGTACCGCGACCGGGTGACCGAATGGCCGGAGCCGCAGACCGAGGCCGAGCGGATTGAGTTCTGGGAGCGCGCGGCGGCCCGGCTTCAGTGGGCCGAGCCGTGGCACACCGCGCACTCCGCCACCCCGGTGGACACCGCCGCGCGGCGGGGGCCCGAGCTGCGCTGGTTCGACGGCGGCACGCTGAACGCCGCGGTCAACTGCGCCGACCGGCACGTCGAAGCCGGCTTGGGCGATAAGGTGGCGCTGCACTTCGAAGGCGAGCCCGGCGACCGCCGGACGGTTACCTACCGCGAGCTGCAGGAGCTGGTCTCGCAGGCCGCCAACGCGCTGCGGGCGCTGGGCATCGGCAAGGGCGACCGCGTGGTCATCTACCTGCCGGTGCTGGTGGAAACTGTGGTGATCACGCTGGCCTGTGCGCGGATCGGGGCGGTGCATTCGCTGGTCTTCGGCGGCTTCTCCGCGGAGGCCCTGAAGTTCCGGGTGGAGGACACCCGCGCCAAACTCCTGGTCACCACCGACGGCCAGTACCGCCGGGGCACCGCCGTCCCGGTCAAGGCCAACGCGGATGCGGCGGTTTCCGGCGAGAACGCGATCGAGCACGTGCTGGTGATCAACCGCACCGGCCACACGGACATCAACTGGGTGGAAGGCCGCGACGTGTGGTGGCACGACGTCGTCGAGACCCAGCCGCGCGTCCACGAGGCCGAGGCGTTCGACGCCGAGACGCCGCTGTTCATCATGTACACCTCGGGCACCACAGGCCAGCCCAAGGGCCTGGTCCACACGACCGGCGGCTACCTGACCCAGGCCTCGTTCAGCCACTCGTACCTGTTCAGCAACCCGGACCCGGACGCGCGCGCGGACGACGTGCACTGGTGCACCGCGGACCTGGCCTGGGTCACCGCGCACACCTACGAGATCTACGGTCCGCTGAGCAACGGCGTTACGCAGGTGATTTACGAGGGCGTGCCGAACGCCCCGCACCCCGGCCGGCACTTCGAGGTTATCGAGCGCTACGGCGTGACCAGTTACTACACCGCGCCCACGCTGGTCCGGTCGCTGATGGGCTGGTTCCCCGACGGCATTCCGGCCGAGTACGACCTCAGTTCCATCCGCCTGTGCGGCACGGTGGGCGAGGCCGTGAACCCGGAGGCCTGGCGCTGGCTGCGCACCCAGGTGGGGCGGGGTTCGCTGGTCGCCGGGGACCCGTCGTCGGGCGTGCCGATGGTGGATACCTGGTGGCAGTCGGAGACCGGGGCCACTGTGCTCTCGCCGCGCCAGACCGATGCGTCCTTCAAGCCCGGCTGCGCCACCCGCGCCTTGCCGGGGCTGGCCACGGACATCGTGGACGACGGCGGCGCCCGGGTGGGTGCCGGGGAGCAGGGCAACATTGTGGTCACCAGCACCGGGCCGGCGATGGCCCGGACGGTGTGGGGCAACCCGGAGCGCTACTTCACGTCCTACTGGGAAAAGTACGCGGCGCAGGGCTGGTTCCTTGCCGGCGACGGCGCCCGCTTCGACGCCGACGGCGACACCTGGATCCTGGGCCGGACCGACGACGTCATCAACATCTCGGGGCACCGGCTGTCCACGATCGAGATCGAGTCCGCACTGGTCTCACACCCGGCGGTGGTGGAGGCCGGCGTCTGCCCGACCTACGACGCGAAAACGGGACACGCGGCCACGGCTTTCGTGGTGCCGCGCGACAAGTCGCTGATCGGGACGAGGGTTGCGGGGCTGACGGCCGAGCAGGCAGCGGGGGCTGGGCAGGCCTACGGGCAGTCGGGTGCCGGCCGGACCGCCGAAACGGCGACGGCCGAGCAGGCTGCGGAAGCTGCGAAGCGGGCAGCGGCGATTGCGGCCTTGCGGGAGCACGTGGCCACTCAGATCGGGCCGATCGCCAAGCCCCGCGACGTAGTGTTCGTCCCCGACGTGCCCAAGACCCGCAGCGGCAAGATCATGCGCCGGCTGCTGACCCAGTTGTTCGAGGGGACGGAACTGGGCGACACCACCAGCCTGCAGAATGAACCGTGCATCGCGCAGATCCAGGCCATCTGCGACGCACGCTGAAGTTTTTTGCCTTCACCAGCCGTGCCACCGAGGCCGGCCAAAACTCCCCAAGTTTTGGCCGGCCGCTTGGCGTCACCGGCCGTTCGCTCCCACGTCTCAGCGGAGGCTCACGACGTTTCTCCTAGTCAGGGCGATATGACCCTTCCGAAACGAGGGAAGTTAGTCCTATACGTGGGAGCGAACCAGGCTGGTCCATCAGGCCGACCTCCGCAGCATCGTCAAGACCTCCGCGACAACGCGTTCCGGCGCGAAGACCAAGTCTTCGTAAACGTATCTAAGGGTAGGCAGCCCACTGAGCATGCCCGCATTGTTCCGTCTCCGGTCTTTGAGGAAGGTCGCGCGATCCCAGTGGAAATCGAATCCGTCCAGCTCAATGATGAGACGGCCTTCCACCAGCAAGTCCACCCGCCCGAGCCCCCGGATCAGCACCTGTGCTTCCACGTGGAGCCCGGCAGCGCGAAAGAGTTCCCGGGCAATGACCTCCAACGGCGAGTCGGCGTCATGGCCTATGCCCTGCACCAGCTGCCGCCGCAAGCCGTTTCGTGTTCCCGGCAGACGATCCATAAGCTCTGCCTTCGAAACCCGTCTTAGGCGTACCGCTGACTCGGCTATAACCAGCGCCTCCAAGCGCGGCCGGCAGCGGATTGCGTGCAGCACACAATCCAGGGTCCCTACGTAACCCCACCTCCCCTCAGCTGCGAGCCTGCCACGGTGCTTGATCACGGTCTCAGGTTGTCTGCCATGATCCGTCCAGAGATGCAATTGGGGCGGGTCTTTCACTGTCCAGAGTCCCAGCTCCCCGGCGGCCGAGACGCACGTGATGAGCCCGCCAGCCATCATCGCGATGCGCAGATCGGCATCCGCATTGGCAGTGCCTACTAGCCCCCGTCGAAGGGACGTCACGGCGCCCGACGCGATGGCCACCTTGATCGCATCCGGTCCGATGCCCGCCCTGCGCAGGTCCTTGACGAGGGCTGTTCCTCCTCTTTTCGCCACCCAGCCGGCGATCATTTCGGGAGTCTGCATGTAATCGAGGATGACCGCACCCTTCGGCCGCCACCACTGCCGGCCCGAAATTGTGGACATCGGATGACCAGCAATGAGTAGCGGCCGCCGAAGACCTGCGAAAGGACTGCGTCGCGCGCGCCGAAGGCTTCGCGGCCCAATTGAGTCAGCCAGTCCTCCGGCGGGGCCGCGAGAGGCTTCCCGGCTCGGCGTGGACCCGCTTACTCCTGACTCAAGGCGCGCACCAGCGAGTTAAACCGCTCGTTGGCGGCCAGGTCATCGATCAGGACCGCCGCCCCGTCGGGCCCGGCCAGCGGGATCCGCCAGTTCGGGTATTCGTCCGCGGTGCCCGGCTGGTTCTGGGTTCGAAGCTCCCCCACCGCGTCCGTGAGCGCAACGCCCAGCAGCACCGACGGGGTCTGCGTGATGAACGCGTGCAGCGCCTCGACGGTGCGTTGTTCGGCGGCGGGGCCGGCGCCGTCGTCGTGCTGTGGCGCGGCCGGCACCCGCGAGCGCACCGTGGAGAGCACTGCCTCTTGGGCTGCCTGGTCCAAAGCCCGTTCCTCCTCCACGGGCCGGTTCAGCAGGCCCAGCGATTCGCGCAACTCCACGTGCTTGCCCGCCAGGTAGCCGGCGGTGGGCGGCAGGTCGTGCGTGGTGACGCTGGTCAGGCAGGAACGGCGGTACCGCTCGGGTGCGCGGGGGCTGCCGTCCTCGTACTCAAACCACAGGATGGAGGTCCCCAGGATGCCGCGCTCGGCCAGGTAGTCCTGCACGCCCGGCTCGAACACCCCGAGGTCCTCACCAATGACGACGACGCCGGCCCGTTCCGCTTCCAGGGCGAGGATGCCGATCAAGGCCTCGTGATCGTAGTAAACGTAGGCGCCTTCGCCGGGAGGGCTGCCGGCGGGGATCCACCAGAGCCGGAACAGCCCGAGGATATGGTCCACCCGGATGCCGCCGGCGTGCCGCAGGATGGTCCGCAGCATGTCCCGGTAGGCAACGTAGCCGGATTCGGCCAGGCGGTGCGGATGCCACGGGGGCTGTGACCAGTCCTGGCCCTGTTGGTTGAACATGTCCGGCGGCGCGCCCACGGAGATGCCGGGGGTCAGCACATCCTGCAACGTCCAGGCGTCGGCGCCGGTGGGATGGACGCCGACGGCGAGATCGTGCACTATCCCGATGTTCATTCCCGCATCGAGGGCGCTGGCCTGCGCCGCCTCGAGCTGCTCGTCGCACAGCCACTGCAGCCATTGATGGAACTCGATGCGGTCCTTCAGCTCGCTGCGCTGCGCTTCGATGAACACGGCATCCGACCACTCCGGTGCCCCAGCCGGAACAGTTTCGGCCATGGCACACCACAGGGCAAAGCGCTCCAGCCCCTCGCCTTCCTGCGCGCGGAAGGCCTCGAACCGCTGCTGGCGTTCCGCGGACCGGGGCACAGCGAAGACCGTTTCCAGCGCCTGCAGCTTGGCCGCAAAAACCGGGTCGCGGTCCAGGATGCCGGCGTCCAGGTTCGCGTCGTGGAAGTTGTTGGCCAGCGGGATGCCGCTGGCTTCGGGCACGTCCTCGACCCGCAGGTACAGCGGATTGACGAACCGGCGCGTGGAGGGCAGGTAGGGCGAGGGCTCCACCGGCGGTTTCGGCTGGGCCGCGTGCAGCGGGTTGATCAGGACGAAGCCCGCGCCCTTTGCGGCAGCCGTCTCGGCGAGGCTGGCCAGATCATGCAGGTCGCCGATGCCCCAGGAGGACCGCGAGCGCACGGAGTACAGCTGTGCCATCAACCCCCACGTGCGGGGCAGGCGGTCCGCGGTGGTCAGGCGCCGCGGGGTGACCACGAGGGCGCACCGCGCCTCGCTGTCGGTTGGCTCCGGGGCCGCGCCGGTTCCGGGCTCCATCGATTCCGACCGGTCCGGGGCCGCGCCGGTCCCGGCCTGCATCACCTCCGGCATTTCCGGGGCTGCGCCGGTCCCGGCCTCCACCGCCTCCGGCCGCTCCGCTACCTCCAGCGTGTGCCAGCCCAGCGGGATGTCCGCCGGCACCACCGCCGTGAAACGAACAGGCGGGGCACCTTCCGCATCCTCCGACCCGCCGGCCAGCACCTCGACGTCGCGCCGGGAGCCGTCCTCCAGCAGGATCCGGACCCGCGGACGGACGCCGCGCCGCGCATTGACCGGAACCTCGGTGGCAGCGCCTTGGCGGACGACGACGGCGGGCGGCAGCGTGCGCTGCACCGGTGCCAGTTCAGCGGCCCGGAGGGAAGCCGTCACGTCGTCGTCGGTGGCACAGGGGACGCCCAGCGCGGTGAGGACGGAAACCAGCGTTGCCTCACTGACTGTTTTCTCGTCGCCATCCCAGCCGCGGAAGGTAATGCCAACGCCATGTTTTCCCGCGAGGCGCTGCAGCGCCGAAAGTTCAGCCATAGACCCAATCTACGGTGAACTGTCCGGACCCGGGAACGTTCGTCACGCCGGTACGGCGAAGGTCGTGGCTCCGACGCGCGGCGAGCACCGCCGTCGTGCCGGGCATTCGCAGGCCGGACAAACAGCGAGGCGTCGTCCGCAATTCCGAACGTCCAAAGCGTTCGCGAGGCCGGGCGGCGAAGGCGGGCACCGCCGTCGTACCGGGCCGCCGCAAGCCCGGGCATCCGCACGGCGTGCTGCCTCAGGGCCCGGGCGCCCACAGCCCGGACGCAACGCGGCTCAACATTTTTTGGTGCCGCGGCCGTTGGTTGCGAGAATGGACGGGACCATCCCGAGCGGTTGAGAGATCTGGCTCTTTGACACCGCAGCAACCATCCGGACGCCACCGGAAAGGTGCTACCGCCAGAAGCGATGGAGAGAGCGCAAGCAATCTTTGATCCAGACGGTGCCTGCCGGTGCCGCCAGGACCGTCATTCCGGGAACCCAAGTTTTGAAGGAGCAACCGCCTGATGGCTGAACGCACATTCGGTTTCCGCACCCGTGCCCTGCACGCCGGCGGCACGCCCGACGCCGAGCACGGTGCCCGGGCCGTACCGATCTACCAGAGCACCTCGTTCGTGTTCAAAGACACCGACGACGCCGCGAACCTCTTCGCGCTGCAGAAGTACGGCAACATTTACTCGCGCATCGGCAACCCCACGGTCGCCGCGTTCGAGGAGCGCATCGCCTCGCTCGAGGGCGGCATCGGCGCGGTGGCCACGTCCTCGGGCATGGCCGCCGAGTTCATCACCTTCGCGGCCCTGGCCGGGGCGGGCGATCACATCGTGGCCTCGTCCAAGCTCTACGGCGGCACCATCACCCAGCTGGACGTGACGCTGCGCCGGTTCGGCGTGGAGACCACGTTCGTCGACTCCAACGACCCGGCCGACTTCGCCGCGGCCATCGGGGAGAACACCAAGGCCGTCTACACCGAGATCGTGGCCAACCCGTCCGGCGACATCGCGGACCTCGCCGGCCTGGCCGCGGTGGCGCACGACGCCGGGCTCCCCCTGGTCGTGGACGCCACCCTGAGCACGCCCTACCTGATCCGTCCGATCGAGCACGGCGCGGACATCGTGATCCACTCCGCCACCAAGTTCCTGGGCGGCCACGGCACCACCCTGGGCGGCGTCGTCGTCGAATCCGGCCGTTTCAACTGGGGCAACGGCAAGTTTCCGCAGATGACCGAGCCGGTGCCCAGCTACGGCAACGTGTCCTGGTGGGGCAACTTCGGCGAGTACGGCTTCCTCACCAAGCTCCGGTCCGAGCAGCTGCGCGACATCGGCCCGTCGCTGTCGGCACAGTCCGCGTTCCAGCTGCTGCAGGGCGTGGAAACGCTGGCGCAGCGGATGGACGAGCACCTGGCCAACGCCCGCACCGTGGCCGAGTGGCTGGAAGCCGACGAGCGCGTCTCCTGGGTCAGCTACGCCGGCCTGCCCGGGCATCCGCATTACGAGCGGGGCCGGAAGTACCTGCCCAAGGGCGTGGGCTCCGTGTTCAGCTTCGGCGTCAAGGGCGGCCGCACCGCAGGCCAGAAGTTCATCGAATCGCTGCAGCTGGCCAGCCACCTGGCCAACATCGGCGACGCCCGCACCCTGGTGCTGCACCCGGGATCGACCACCCACCAGCAGCTCACCGCCGACCAGCTGGTGGCTGCCGGCGTGCCCGAGGACCTGATCCGCATCTCGGTGGGTCTGGAAGACGTGGACGACATCCTCTGGGATTTGGACCAGGCGCTGGCCGCCTCGCAGCAGGCCGGCGCCGAGCACGGCCCCAGCCGCGACCATGAGGACGCCGCGTTCGACAGCTCCGAGTTCGCCTCGCCCAGCTATGCCGGCGAATCCTGCACGATCCCGGCGGAGCGCTCCCCCCGGACAGAGCCCGGAACGCGCGTAGTCGAGTCCGTCGAAGAACTGATCGAAGCCGAAGAAGGAGCCGCCAAGTGACCGCGACACCGGAACGCACCTGGATCGGCCCGTCCGCCGCGGAGCGTCTGAACATCCTGCGCAACACCAAATCCATCGCCATTGTCGGCGCCTCGGACAAGCCGAGCCGGGCCAGCTACTTCGTGGCCACGTACCTGCTGTCCAGCTCGCCGTACAAGGTGTATTTCGTGAACCCGGTGGCGAAGGAGATCCTGGGCCAGCCGGTGTACAAGTCGCTGGCGGACCTGCCCGAGGTGCCGGACCTGGTAGACGTCTTCCGCAGGCACGACGACCTGCCCACCGTTTTGGAGGAAACCCTGGCCGTCGGCGCCAAGACGCTCTGGCTGCAGCTGGGCTCCTGGCACGAGGAGGTCGCGGCCCGGGCCGAGGCCGCCGGCTTGAACGTGGTGATGGACCGCTGCGTGAAGATCGAGCACGCCCGCTTCCACGGCGGCCTGCACCTGGCCGGCTTCGACACCGGCGTGATTTCCTCCAAGCGGCAGCTGACCGCCTAAAGGGCCGGCCGCCCCGAGCGCCTGCCGCCCCGCCGGCCTGCCGCCTCGAGCGCCTGCCGCCCAGAGGGCCTGCCGCACAGAAGGGCCTGCCGCCCCGCCCCTTGTCCCCCGGCCTTCCACGTGGAGGGCCGCGGGCGAGGGGTGGGTTTTTTCCTGCCCGGAAGTAGACGGAAAGAGCCTTCAAGGATTTCCCCAAGGTCCTCGTCGGATGCTGTGGCCAGCCACACATCACTCGACTAGGGGGAGTCACCGTGTTTACTGCACCAACCGATTTACAACCGGGGAGGGGCACCGGACGTGCCGACAAGGGGAGGCCATCCTTCCCCCAAAAAGTCACGGCCGGGCTCGCCGCGCTGGTGCTGGGCGCGGGCGTGCTGCCCTCCGCCCTCGCCCCCGCGGCGTTGGCAGCGCCGGTAGGCCAAGGCCTGACCCTCAATGCCGGGGACATGCGGTTCATCCTGAAGCAAATTAAGATCGCGGAAAACCACGCCACCAAGGAAGACGCCGAGGGCAGGCCCGTGCCGGGCCAGCCGCTCCTCGGCCCCGGCCCCAACCAGATAGCCAATCCGCTGCTGCCCTACGGGCTGCGCACGGTGGACGGGTCCGACAACAACCTGGTGCCCAACCAAGGGCACTTCGGCGCCGCCAGCCTGCCCTTCCCGCGGCTGGCAGAACCGGAATGGCGGACCACCGCCGGCGGGCAGTCGTACAAGTCGGTCAACGTTCCGATGATCCGGGACGCGGACCCGCGCTTCGTCAGCAACGTCATCGTGGACCAGACCTCCACCAATCCGGCCGCGATCGCCGCGGCCGGCAAGGCGCACCGGACGGTGAACGACGGCCCCACGGCAGTCCCCTGCGACGACGAGGGCCTGCCCCTGAACTGTGTTCCCGACGGCGAGACACTCGACATCCCGAATGTCACCACCGACTTCGGGCTCTCGCCGCCCTACAACGGCTTCTTTGCCCTCTTCGGCCAGTTTTTCGACCACGGCATCGACTTCACCAAGAAGACCAGCAACGTCGTCATGATGCCGCTGGCCAAGGACGATCCGCTGTACGTCGAGGGCTCGCCCACGAACTTCATGCTGCTCAACCGGGCGGAGAACCAGCCCGGCCCCGACGGCAAGCTCGGCACCGACGACGACGTCCAGGACGCCACGAACACGGACTCTCCGTGGGTTGACCAGAGCCAGACCTACTCCTCGAATCCGTCCCATCACGTCTTCCTCCGGGAGTACGAGCTCAACGAGAACGGCGACCCGGTCTCGACCGGCGAACTGACCGAAGGCGAACCCGGCGGCATGGCAACCTGGGCGGACATCAAGGCCCAGGCCGAGTCCATGCTCGGCCTGAAGCTCTCCGACGCCGACGTCGTGAACATCCCGATGCTGGCCACCGACCAGTACGGGCGCTTCCTGCGCGGCCCCAACGGGCTGCCGCAGTACATCACGCAGGACAAGCAGTTCGTGGAAGGGAACCTGGAGAACCCCGTCGCGCCGCCGGCGGATGTCCAGCGGATCGGCATCGCGTTCCTGGACGACATCTCCCACTTCGCGGCACCGATCGACTCGCGGGGCGCGGCCCTGGCACCCGACGGGGACGACGGCATCACGCCCACCAGCGGCCGGCAGGACCCGGGCACCTACGACGACGAAATGCTCGACGCGCACTTCGTTGGCGGCGACGGCCGCCTGAACGAGAACATCGGCCTCACCGCCGTCCACCAGGTCTTCCACTCGGAGCATAACCGGCTGGTCACCTACATGGAAGAACTGCTGACGTCCCTGAACCTGGACCTGAACGAGTGGAAGCTGCCCAACGGCGAATGGAACGGGGAGCGCCTCTTCCAGGCCGCACGGTTCGTGACGGAGATGGAGTACCAGCACATCGTCTTCGAGGACTTCGCTCGCAAGATCCAGCCGGGCATCAATCCGTTCAATGTCTTCACCCAGTCGGACACGGCGATCGACCCGGCGATCGAGGCGGAGTTTGCCCACGCGACCTACCGGTTCGGTCACTCCATGCTGACGGACACCGTGGATCGGAAGACCAACAGCGGAGCCGACATCGGTCTCCCGCTGCTGGACGCGTTCCTGAATCCACCGGCCTACTACGCCAACGGAGACAGCACGATGACGCCCGAGCAGGCGGCAGGCGCGATCGCGATGGGCATGACCGACCAGGTGGGCGCAGAGCTCGACGAGTTCGTCACCGACACGCTGCGCAACAGCGTGCTCGGGCTGCCCCTGGACCTGGCCGCGCTCAACATCGCCCGCGGCCGGGAGACCGGCGTCCCGTCGCTGAACAATTTCCGCAAGGACCTCTACGCGAAGACCAGCGAGTCGTCCCTGAAGCCCTACAGCAGCTGGGTGGACTTCGGGCAGGCGCTGAAGCATCCGGATTCGGTGGTCAACTTCATGGCCGCTTACGGCACGCATCCCAGCATCACCGGGGCGACGAGCATCGAGGCCAAGCGCGCGGCGGCGCAGAAACTCTTCGACATGAGCCCCGACCCGGCGGCCGAAACTCCGGCCGATGCCTACGATTTCGTCAACAGCAACGGGGAGTGGGAGAACGACGGCGCCGCCTCCAGGACCGGTTTGGACACGGTCGATCTGTGGGTGGGGGGCCTGGCCGAAGCCCAGAATCTCTTCGGCGGGCTGCTCGGCTCCACCTTCAATTACATCTTTGAACGCCAGATGACGGACCTGCAGGACGGGGACCGGCTCTACTACCTGTCCCGCACCTCGGGCCTGAACCTGCGGGCCCAGCTCGAAGGCAACTCCATGGCCGAGCTGGTGATGCGCAATACCGACGCTTCCGCGCTCAAGGCCGACGTCTTCGGCGTCGCCGACTGTGAGTTCGAGATGGGCAACATCACCGGCACCACGGGCAACAATGTGGCCGATGATCCCGCCTCGGCCTGCGACGAGTCAGCACTGCTGCTCCGCATGGCGGACGGCACCATCCGCTACCGCGTCTCCAACAGCGTGGACCGCCCGGGCCTCAACGCCCAGGCGACCTACAACGGCAAGGACGATGCCGGCGGCGCAGACGGGACGGACCGGATCTGGGCCGGCGTCGACAACGACACCGTCTGGGGCAACGGCGGCAGTGACATCATCGAAGGCAACGACGGCGCGGACACCCTCCTGGGCGGCGCCGGCAACGATCGGATCACCGACTCCCACGGGGACGACGTGATCAAGGGCGGGCCGGGCAACGACGCGATGGACGCCGGCCCCGGACTCGACGTGATCATGTCCGGCGACGGAGACGACTTCTCCAACGGCGGGCTCAACGGCAACCAGACCTTCGCCGGCGAGGGCAATGACCTCGTGATAGCCGGCGACGGACCGGACACGGTGTTCGGCGGCGGCGGCGATGACTGGCAAGAAGGCGGCAACGCGAACGACCTGCTCCAGGGCGACAGCGGTGCCCCGTTCTTCGACGACATCAACAACCCCGGCCACGACGTCCTCATCGGCGACAGCGGCGAGGACGACTACGATGCCGAGGGCGGTGACGACGTCATGGTCGCCGGTCCCGGGATCGAGCGCAATCACGGCGTCTACGGCTTCGACTGGGTGACCCACGCCCGGTCGGTCGAAGCAGCCGATTCCGATATGCGCATGATCGTCGTGGAGGGTCCGAACGCGCTCAAGGACCGGTTCCTGCTGGTCGAGGCCCTCTCCGGCTGGGACAAGGACGACGTCTTGCGCGGCGATGACGTGATTCCGGCCGAGCCCGACAACGAGGTGGCGGTCCCCGGCCTCAGCAATGTGCTGGACGCCGAGGGCATCAAGCGGATTACCGGCCTGGCCGAGCTGCTGCCCGCCGGTGCCACCGAGTTCGGCGCCGGCAACATCATCATCGGCGGCTCCGGGAGCGACCAGATCTGGGGCAACGGCGCGGATGACGTCATCGACGGCGACAAGTGGCTGAACGTGCGGCTCAGCGTACGCGACGCTCAGGGCGCTGAACTGCGGTCAGTCACCAGCCTGAAGACCATCCAGGCCGATATTATGGCCGGCCGGATCGACCCGGGCGACGTCGTCATCGTGCGGGAAATTCTCAACAGTGCGGCTTCGACCGACATCGACACCGCCAACTTCTCCGGCGCGCTCGATGAATACGACATCACCACCGTCGACGGAGTCACGACCGTCGCGCACGTCCGCGGCGGCGGGGACGACGGCACCGACACCATCACCAATGTCGAGCGCCTCCGGTTTGCCGACCAGACCATCGAGCTGACGGATACCGAAGCCCCCACGGTGACGGACCGCGCTCCTGCTGACGGGGCAACCGGCGTGGCCGTCGGGGTCGACATCACGGCAACCTTCAGCGAGGACGTCCAGGGGATCTCCGGGACGACGGCCACGCTGACGGCCGCGGAAGCAACGGCACCGACCGCCGCCACCGTGACCTACGATCCGGTGACCCGAACGGCGACGCTCGACCCGGTGGCGGACCTGGCGATCGACACGGTCTACACCGTTGCGCTCACCAGCGGCATCCGGGACGCGGCGGGCAACCCACTCGCTGCCACCAGCTGGTCGTTCACCACTGCCGGACCGGCTCCATCGGTGACCGGGCGCAGCCCGGACGCGGACGCCACGAACGTGGCCACCAACAGCAACATCACCGCCACCTTCAGCGAACCGGTGACCGGAGTCGACGGCACCACCTTCCGGGTCACCAACGCGGCCGGCACGGCAGTGACCGCAACCGTCAGCTACGACGACGCGACCCGCACGGCTACCTTCGACCCCGCCAATCTGCTGGCCAACCGCACCTATACCGTGCAGCTGACCGGCGGCATCCGGGATCTGCAGGGCAATGCCCTGCCGGCCACTACGTGGAACTTCTCCACCGAGGCCGCACCGGTTATCACCGAACGGACGCCGGCGGCGAACGCCACCGACGTGGCCACCAACAGCAACATCACCGCCACGTTCAGCAAACCGGTCACCGGAGTCGACGGCACCACCTTCCGGGTCACCAACGCGGCCGGCACGGCAGTGACCGCAACCGTCAGCTACGACGACGCAACCCGGACGGCTACCCTCGACCCCGCCAATCTGCTGGCCAGCCGCACCTACACGGTGCAGCTGACCGGCGGCATCCGGGACCTTTCGGGTAACCCGATCACGGCCACCACGTGGAGCTTCACCACCGAGGCCGCACCGGTCATCACCGAACGGACCCCGGCGGTGAACGCCACCAACGTGGCCACCAACAGCAACATCACCGCCAGGTTCAGCAAACCGGTCACCGGAGTCAACGGCACCACCTTCCGGGTCACCAACGCGGCCGGCACGGCAGTGACGGCAACCGTCAGCTACGACGACGCGACCCGGACGGCTACCCTCGACCCCGCCAACCTGCTGGCCAGCCGCACCTACACGGTGCAGCTGACCGGCGGCATCCGGGACCTTTCGGGTAACCCGATCACGGCCACCACGTGGAGCTTCAGCACCGAAGCCGCGCCGGCCATCGCCGGACGGACCCCGGCGGTGAACGGCACCAACGTGGCCACCAATGGGAACCTGACGGTGACGTTCAGCGAACCGGTCCGAGGCGTCAGCGCCAGCACGGTGACGCTGAAGACCGCCGCAGGCACGGTTGTACCGGCGACGGTCAGCTACAACTCTGCGAAGCGCACGGTCACCGTGACTCCCAAGGCGATTTTGCCGAGCAGCACCCGCTTCACGGTGAGCCTCAGCAACGGCATCACGGACGTCAACGGCAACCGCCTGGCGGCCTCCAGCTGGAGCTTCACGACGGAAAGCCGCCCCACGGTGTCCAAGCGGACGCCGGCAGCCGGAGCCACGTCGGTCAGCCGGAGCGGCAACGTGTACGTGAAGTTCAGCGAGGCTGTCTCCGGAGTCAGCGGGTCCAGCTTCAAGCTGGTCGACAGCAAGGGCAAGACCGTTTCGGCCAAGATCAGCTACAACTCGAGCACCAAGACGGCAACCCTGAACCCGTCGAGCAACCTGAAGGCCAATGCCAGCTACAAGGTTCAGCTGAGCAGCAGCATCAAGGATGCCTCGGGCAACCGGCTGTCGGCCACCAGCTGGTCCTTTCGAACCGGACGGTAAATAACCGCCTCAACCAATAGAGTCCAGGCTTCGGAGTAATCCGGGGCCTGGACTCTGTTCGGGCCCAGGAGCCTCGAGGCCCACCGGCGTCAACACATCCCCGACCACCGGGATGACAGAAGCCGCGCCACAGCTTGTTGGGGGGTTAAGCTCTGGCGCGGCTTCCTCATCTACGTAATCGCGGCCGGATACGGAAAAGTTACGGGTTGGGTGAAAACTTTCTCGAAAATATTTTTGACCGCCCCCGGCCGCCCCTCCCGGCCGCCGCCCGGCCGCCGCAGCATCAGTGCGCCGAGACGATCTCCACCGTGTTGGTGAGCCGCCGGTTTTTCAGCACCGGCAAAAACTCGCGCACCTCGTCGATCCGGCGCCTGGTCACGTCAACGGTGACCACGCCGCGGAGTTCGTCGTCCAGGAAGCCCTTCGGGATGCCCATCGGGTCCAGGATCGCCGAATGGCCCACGGTGTTGGTGCTCGACGTGCCGGCCGCGGCCACCCAGCAGGTGTTCTCGATGGCACGGGCGCGCAGCAGCGTTTCCCAGTGGTCGATCTTGTGGTCACCCTTGAACCAGGCGGCCGGAACGCAGAGTACGTCGGCGCCCTCCGATGCCAGCGCGCGGGCGAGCTCGGGGAAGCGGAGGTCGTAGCAGGTAAGCACCCCGAAGTTCAGGTCGCCCAGCTGCACGATCTTCAGGCCGCCGTCGCCGGGCTTGATGCGCTTGGACTCCTGGTACGAGAACGCGTCGTAGAGGTGCAGCTTGCGGTAAGTGTCGACAATACGGCCGGTGGCGTCGACGATCACCAGCGTGTTGTACGGCCGTTCCTCGCCGCTGGATTCGTAGCCGCCGGCGATGATCGCGATGCCGACTTCGGCGGCGATGAAGGACAGCTGCTGCACGAACTTGGTCCAGTTGGCGTCCACGGCCGCGGCCAGGTCGCCCTCGACGTGGCGCACGGTGAACATCGATTCCTCGGGAAACACGACCAGCTCGGCGCCGTCGGCCTTGGCTTCTTCCGCTAGCGAGCGCACCGTCTGGAGGTTCTCGGTCACGTCCCCGCTGGGGTTAAGCTGTCCGACGCTGATCTTCATGATGCGCTCCCGTCTTGATGGCGGTGTATGTCCTTCCAGCCTACCTAAGACCAACTCGCCGGGCGCTTCGAGGAACGCGGAGGATTCACAGCCCGACGGCGGCGCACCTGCTCAGTGGTTACCGGCGCCACCCCTTTTGCTGACTCGCGGAGTGCCCCGGCAATCCGGGCCTGCCCTGCAATGCCGGCGGCTTGCCGAGTTATCCGGCACTCCGGTCGGCGTCAGCGGCTACCGGCGCAGCGCAGGATCGCCTCGACGGAGCGGTCGGCGTCTTCTTCCGTGGTGGACCAGTTGCAGACGCTGATCCGCATGGCGGCCTTGCCGTGCCACGTGGTCCCCGAGAGCCAGAGTGTTCCGTCCTCCTGCACCCGGCGCACTACCTCGCGGGTGAAGTCGTCCGGGTCTGAGCCGTCCTCCGGCGTGAACCGGACCAGCACCTGGTTGAGCACCACCTCGTTGAGGATCTGCACGCCGTCCGCCTCGACCAACCGCCCGGCCATCCGCGATGCCAGCGAACAGCAGCACCCCACGAGGTCCGCCACCCCCTCGCGGCCGAGCGTCCGCAGCGCGGCGTAGGCCGGAAAGCCGCGGGCACGGCGGGAGAACTCCGGCACCCACGCAACCTCGTCCCGTTCGGCCCCGTACTCCAGGTAGGCGGCATGCGGCGGGGACATGGTGCGCTGGTGCACCTCGGCGTCGCGGACAATGGCCACGCCGGAGTCGTACGGGACGTTGAGCCACTTGTGCGCGTCGGTGGCCCACGAGTCGGCCAGGTCCACGCCGTCGAGCAGGTGCCGGTACTCCGGGCTGGCGGCTGCCCACAGCCCAAACGCGCCGTCGACGTGGATCCAAGCGCCGTCCCGCCGTCGTACACGGTCCACCGCCGGCCGGATGGGATCGAAGGACCCGGTGTTCACATTGCCGGCCTGCAGGTTGACGATCAGCGGCATGTCGGCGGGAATCCGGTCCAGCACGGCGCCGAGCGAGTCCAGCGTGATGCGGCCCTGCGCGTCGGTGGCCACCGAGTAGACCCTGCGGCGACCCAGGCCCAGGTACTGCAGCGCGGTCAGCACGGTGCTGTGGGCTTCTTCCCCTACGACGACGGCGATCTCCGGCGCGCCGAACAGGCCGTCGCCCACTACGTCCCAGCCCATCCGTTCCAGCACTGCCGTCCGTGCCGCAGCCAGGCAGGTGAAGTGGGCCATCTGGCAGCCGGTCACCAGGCCGAAGCCGGAATCCGCGGGCAGCCCGAACAGGTCCAGCAGCCAGGCACCCACTGCCTCTTCCACCACGGAGGCGGCCGGGCCGGCCACATACAGCCCGGCGTTTTGGTCCCAGGTGGAGGTCAGCCAGTCGGCGGCGAGCGCTGCGGGCTGGGCGCCGCCGATCACGAAGCCGAAGTAGCGCGGACCTGCCATCGCCACGGCGGCCCGCCCGCCGACGTCAGCCAGGTGCTCAATGACCGCCTGCGGGTCTTCTCCCTGCCGCGGCAGTTCTCCCGCCAGCTCGCGGTGCAGGGCATCCACATCCAGCCCCGATTTCACCGGTCGTCCGGGCAGGGATTGCAGGTATTTTGCCGCCAGCTCGGCCGTGCGGTGGAGAAGTTCGTCGTCCGCCATGACGAGCATGTTACGCCGCGGCCCCGCCCTGCGACAGGCGGGGGCAGGAACACGCTTGCCGCGGGCAGATCTTGCAGCAAGCAGGGCAGATCCCGGCACTCATGGGCCGGCCAGGATGGCGTCGGTGGTCCCCGGCCCGAAGCACAGAAAGGGGCGCGGACATCGCTGCCCGCGCCCCGCCGTCGTCTTCTATTGGTGTCCGTTGAGGCCTTAGCCCCGTGCCCCGCCGTCGCCATCCAGCGGTGAGGGCCCGACGGCGCACCGGACGCACCGCCGTCGTTGGTCCTGCTATTCGCTGATCAGATCCCGCACCACGATGGTCTGGTCGCGGTCCGGGCCAACACCGATGGCGGAGAACCGGGTGCCGGAGAGCTTTTCGAGCGCCAGCACGTAGTTGCGGGCGTTCTCCGGCAGGTCTTCCAGAGTCCTGGCGCCGGTGATGTCCTCGGTCCAGCCCTCGAAGTACTCGAAGATCGGCTTGGCGTGGTGGAACTCGGTCTGGGTCATCGGCATTTCGTCGTGCCGGATGCCGTCCACGTCGTAGGCGACGCAGACCGGGATCTGTTCGATGCCGGTGAGGACGTCCAGCTTGGTCACGAAGTAGTCCGTGAAGCCGTTGACCCGGGCGGCGTGGCGGGCCAGCACGGCGTCGTACCAGCCGCAGCGCCGCGGCCGGCCGGTGTTCACGCCGAACTCCCCGCCCTTTTTCTGCAGGTACTCGCCCATGTCGTCGAACAGCTCGGTGGGGAACGGCCCGGCGCCCACGCGGGTGGTGTACGCCTTGATGATGCCCACGGCACGGTTGATCCGGGTGGGCCCGATGCCCGAGCCCACGGACGCGCCGCCGGCGGTCGGGTTGGAGGAGGTCACGAACGGGTAGGTGCCGTGGTCCACGTCCAGGAAGGTGGCCTGGCCGCCCTCCATCAGCACGACCTTGCCCTCGTCCAACGCCTTGTTCAGCACGTAGGTGGAGTCGATGACCATCGGGCGCAGCCGCTCGGCAAAGGAGAGGAAGTACTCCACGACCTCTTCCACGTGCACGTCCCGGCGGTTGTACACCTTTACCAGCAGTTCGTTCTTCTGCCGCAGCGAGCCTTCGACCTTCTGCCGCAGGATCGATTCGTCGAACACGTCCTGCACGCGGATGCCCAGCCGGGCCACCTTGTCCATGTAGGCGGGGCCGATGCCGCGGCCGGTGGTGCCGATGGCGCGCTTGCCCAGGAAGCGTTCGGTCACCTTGTCCATGGTCTGGTGGAACGGGGCCACCAGGTGGGCGTTGGCGGAGACGCGCAGCCGCGAGGTGTCCGCGCCGCGGGCCTCGAGCCCGTCGATCTCCTCGAAGAGGGCTTCCAGGTTGACCACGCAGCCGTTGCCGATGATCGGAGTGGCGTTGGGGGACAGGATGCCGGCCGGCAACAGCTTCAGCTCGTACTTCTCCCCGCCGACGACGACGGTGTGCCCGGCGTTGTTGCCGCCGTTGGGCTTAACCACGTAATCCACGCGGCCGCCGAGCAGGTCGGTAGCCTTGCCTTTTCCTTCGTCGCCCCACTGGGCTCCGACGATCACAATTGCTGGCATGGGATCCTCCCCCATTCGATGCGGCGGAAGCCCCGGACAGACTGCACATCAAGGAGCCGCTGCCGCGCATGAGAACGCCCCTCACTCCGGATGGAGTATTTGGGGCTCTTACCCGCCAAGTTTAGCGGATGGGCCTCAGTCGACCGGAATCCGCGCGGTCGGATGCGGTTTTGGGGCCGAAACGGGTGGGTGGTGGCGGGCCCTTCGGCTCCCGGGAGCGGGACGTCGCTCGACCGGTCGCGCCTGGAACGCGGCCGCAACCCCTCCGACTCCTGGGAGCGGGATGTCGCTCGACCGGTCGCGACCGGAACGCGGCCGCAGCCCTCCAACTCCCGGGACCCCGACGTCGCTCGGCGTCGCGCCGGGGTCGGAACCGGGACGCCAGATTCGAGTGGTGAGAAGATGCAGCGAAACCGGCCGTTTGGCTGCATCTTCTCGCCACTCGATGAGGCCATGGCTCTCGTGCCCGGTGGCGACAGCGCTTCAAGGATGCGCAACGCCCCACGGCACGACGGCGGAGCGCGGCTTGCTCTGGCTTGCGCCGCCGGGGCCGGGTAGCGTGCGAGACATGGCCGCCTCTCAACCGATGGCACGGATCGGCATCTCCGGCTGGCGATACCCGCGCTGGCGCGGCACCTTCTACCCAAAGGGCTTGCCCCAGCGCCGCGAACTGGAGTATGCCTCCGGCCACCTGAAATCAGTCGAAATCAACGGCACGTTCTATTCGCTGCAGCGCCCCTCCAGCTTCCGGCAGTGGCACGCCGAGACGCCTCCGGACTTCGTGTTCGCGGTCAAGGGCGGGCGGTACATCACCCACATGAAGGGCCTGAAGGACGTCCGGGACGCACTGGCGAATTTCTACGCATCGGGAATCCTGGGCCTGGGCGAAAAGCTCGGACCGTTCCTGTGGCAGCTGCCCGAACGCGCCAACTACGACGCCGAGGTAATGGAAAAGTTCCTGGTCCAGCTGCCGCGCAGCACACACGCCGCCGCCGCCTTGGCCGCCGGGCACACCGACCTGATGAAGGACAGGACCTGGATTCCCGACGACGGCGCCGACCGGCCGCTGCGCCACGCCCTCGAGATCCGCAGCACCACGTTCATCAACGAGGAGTTTTACGACCAGCTGCGCCGGCACAACACGGCCCTGGTGCTGGCCGACAGCGCCGGAAAGTGGCCGATGCTAAACGAGATCACGGCCGACTTCGCCTACGTCCGGCTGCACGGAAAGGACGAACTCTACGTCAGCGGCTACCGGGACGCAGACCTGGACCGGCTGGCCTCGACGGTCACCGGATGGCTGGACGGGTCCGGCTGCCCCGACGGCGCGGGCCGGGATGCCTACGTGTACTTCGACAACGACGTCAAGGTCCACGCACCGTTCAACGCGATCGGGCTGGCCGAACGGCTGGGCATTCCAGCCGGCTCGTGACCCGGGGGCTGTGCCGACACGTGCCCGCCCCCGGAGAGCGGACGGTAGCCGGCACGTGACCCGGGGCTGCGCCGACACGTGCCCGCCCGCCGCTGGCCGGGTTTGCCCATGGACCGCGGCCCGCCGCCGTCAAACGCTAGAGCGCGCCGCCGGAGGCCTCGAGGTAGCAGGTGCCGCAGAGCGATTCGTACCAGACGTCCTCGCCGTCAATGGCGACCTGCTCGCCGTCGAACACAATCTCCCCGCCCACGCGGCGCGTGTTGAAGACTGCCTTGCGCCCGCAGCGGCAAATGGTCTTCAGCTCCTCGAGGGAGTGCGAGATTTCCAGGAGCCTCCGGGCCCCCGGGAAGGCCTGGGTGCGGAAGTCGGTGCGGATGCCGTAGGCCAGCACCGGCACGTTGTCCATCACCGCGATGCGGAACAGGTCGTCGATCTGTTCCGGTTCCAGGAACTGCGCCTCGTCTACCAGCAGGCAGGCCACCGGCTGCACGTCCACATGTTCCAGGAGGGCTTCGGGGTCCTCGCCGGCGGCCACCCGGCCGAAGTGTTCTCGCACGGATTCGCCCGGGCGGATCAGGAAGTCCACATCCCGGGCCATGCCCAGCCGGGAGACAATCTTGCTGTCCCCCTTGGTGTCCATCTGCGGCTTGGCCAGCAGCACGCGCTGCCCGCGCTCCTCGTAGTTGAAGGCTACTTGGAGCAGTCCGGTGGATTTGCCGGAGTTCATCGCCCCGTAGCGGAAGTAGAGCTTGGCCAACGCAGTCCTTTCAAGCGGTCCCAGCAGTCGATTCTACTGAGCCGGACGCCGGATGGACGGCAGCAGGGTCGCCGCGCGGCTCCCCCACAGCGCTCCGGGGTGGATCGCGGTGCAGCTTCATCGCAGCGCACGACCGGGACCGCGCGGCTCCCGCCATGGACACGACCGGAGTCAGCGCGGCTCCAGCGAAGGACACGACCGGAGTCAGCGCGGCTCCCGCGAAGGACACGGCCGGGATCACGGCGCAGCTTCCGCAAATCGCTTGAAGTCGGCCAGTTGGCCGGAGTCGGCCTCGGCGATCGCCCGCCGGATCTGTTCTGCCATGGCGGCTAACTCCTCGCTCACCACGACGTCGGCGGTCAGCGTCAGCCGGGTCGCCCCGGCCTCTCCGTCCAGTTCATAGCGGTAGTCGGCCCGCACGTCCCCCTGCGAGGAGGTGATGGTGATGCTGCGGCCGACGTCGAGCTCGGTCACCGTGCTGCTGCGGTCGTGGCCCTGGGAGCGGAAGCTGATGGATTGGCCGACCGCCAGCGGTCCCTCGGCGTGCATCTCGTTCACGCCGGGCATCCATGCGGGGGCCGCGGCCCAATCCGTCAACAGCGCCCAGGCCCGCGCCGGCGGCACAAAGACCTGCTCGGAGGCCGTGAATGCCGTGGTCGCACCCATACCTGCATCATGCCTGCCCGGCTGCCGCGGCGAAAGACCACGCGGCCGAGCGCTAAGAAACCCGCTCCCTTGATTGGCAACCTACGGGTTGCCTATTATGGACGGGTGGACACGGTCTTCCAAGCCATAAGTCATCCGACTAGGCGGATTCTGCTGGACGAGCTGGCCGCGCACAACGACCAGACGCTGTTCGAGCTGACCGTGCGCCTGATCAACAACCACCATCTCGCGATCACCCGTCAGGCGGTCACCAAGCACCTCGCAATCCTGCGCGAGGCCGGCTTGGTGACCGCCAGCAATCGTGGACGCACTACCGTCCACCATCTGAATACTGCTCCGCTCACCCCTGCGAGGGAATGGCTAGCCAACCTCCCGCCGTCTTCGAAGGAATCACCATGATCATCACCACCACCAGCGTCTTTGTTGACGACCAGCAGAAAGCCCTGGAGTTCTACACCGAGAAGCTCGGGTTCCAGCTCAAAAACGATGTGCCCGTAGGCGACGACCGATGGCTGACCGTTGTCTCACCCTCTGCCCCGGACGGCGTGGAACTGCTCCTGGAACCGTCCGGCCATCCGGCGGTGAAGCCGTTCAAGGAAGCCCTGGTCGCCGACGGTATCCCCTTCAACAGCTTCGGGGTGGACGACGTGCACGCCGAGTACGAGCGCCTGTTAGCGCTGGGGGTGCAGTTCGTTCAGGAGCCCGCCGACATGGGACCGGTCGTCACGGCCGTGTTTGACGACACCTGCGGCAACCTCATTCAAATCGCCAGCATGAAGGAGGCGTAGCCGGGGGCCTCGCTCCGTCATGCGCGGCGGGGTCGCGCCCTGTCGATGGCGCTCGTTTAGTCCAGGACGCGGCGCCGGACCGACGCTGACAACTCCTCGGCACGTCGCACCACGTCGTCCGCCTTCCGCGTGTGGTCTTGCAGCGACTCCTGGATGGATTCCTCCCGGATGGACGTCAGATTGGCCTCGACCGTAATCCGCGCCGTCGCCGCGGCGGCCCGCGCCGCTTCGGCGGCCACGGCAATGTCGCTCAGCACGTTTGGATTGCACACGCCCACCAGCTCTGTGCCCAAACGCACGACGGCGGAGGCCAGGTCCAGTTGGGCCCTCGCCGGGAGTGTCGCCTCCACGAGCGACTCCCGGATGGCCGCGCTGCGACGGCTGCGCTCGTCGTCTGTTGTGTTGGGGAGCTTGTAGCAGTCAACGACCCTGCGGAATTTCTCCTCGTCGGACACCGCCGCGTGCACCGCCGCCCGGGTCAGGTCGCCGGCCTCGGCCAGTATGGCCTCCAGGTCCGGATCCGCGCTGGAGCCGGCGGAGGCGCCGCCGTCGTTGCGGGCTGAACCTGTGGAGCGGCCGCTGCGGTCCGTGCCTGAGGAGGCACCGCCGTCGTTGTGCGCCGAGCCCGCGGAGCCGCCGTCGTCGCGCGCCGCACTTGCGGAGGCGCCGCCGTCGTTGTTCTTCGCCGCGCTCCGCTCGGTAAACCGCGTCACCATGCCGATCAGCGCCGCCGCCTGCGCCGCGTGGATCGCTCCGACCGCTCCGGCGCCGGGCGTCGGCTGGTTGGAACCGAGCCGGCCCAGGTACTCGTCGATGGTCTCCGATCCGCTCATGCTCCGGCTCCTTCCGTGGATCCTGCGGCCGTGCCGCCGCTGCCTGCTCCCATGTCTGCATCATGCCCAACAACGGGTCGGCAGGAAAGTGCCCGACGGGCTGGAGGAGGCAGGACAGCCACCACCCGGGCACTGAAAACGGGAGCTGCCGTGCGGCGAGCTCCCGTTTCCACCCGAGGGATTTATTGCAGATCAGGCGCCTTCGATGGCCGCCCGGGCGTTCGGGTCGGAGTCGGTCAGGAACTTGCCGATCCGGTCCACTTCTTCCGCCTCGCCGATCGCTCCGGCGGCGCGGCCCAGGGCGTAGAGCGCGCGCAAGAAACCGCGGTTGGGCTCATGCTCCCAGGGGATGGGGCCGGCTCCGCGCCAGCCCGCCCGCCGCAGGGCGTCCAGGCCGCGGTGGTAGCCCACGCGGGCGTAGGCGTACGAGTCGATGGTCCGGCCCTCGGAGTACGCCTCGTCGGCGAGGATCGCCCAGACCAGCGAGGAGGTGGGGAACTTCGCGGCCAGGTCCAAGGCTTCGTCGCCGGCCTCCAGCCGGGCCAGGACGTCGGTCTCCTCCGGCAGGTAGGTCGGCTCGGGGCCCAGCAGGTTGGTGCGGAAGGGCTCGGTCATTACTTCACCGACTTTCCGGCCGAGCCCAGGCGCTCGGCGGCCTCGACGACCCGGGCGGCCATCGACTTCTCGGCGGCGGCACCCCAGACACGCGGATCGTAGGCCTTCTTGTTGCCGACCTCGCCGTCAACCTTCAGCACGCCGTCGTAATTGCTGAACATATGGCCGGCGACCGGACGGGTGAAGGCGTACTGGGTATCGGTGTCGACGTTCATCTTGATGACGCCGTACGCAACGGCGTCGGCGATCTCCTGCTCGGAGGAGCCGGAGCCGCCGTGGAAGACCAGGTCAAACGGGTTGGTCTTGCCGATCTTGGCACCGACCTCGGCCTGGATCTGCTTGAGCAGTTCGGGGCGCAGCTTCACGCCGCCCGGCTTGTACACGCCGTGCACGTTGCCGAAGGTCAGGGCGGTGATGTAGCGGCCCTTCTCCCCCGCGCCGAGTGCCTCGATGGTCTTCAGGCCATCGTCAACCGTGGTGTAGAGCTTTTCGTTGATCTCGTTTTCGACGCCGTCTTCCTCGCCGCCGACGGTGCCGATTTCCACTTCCAGGATGATCTTGGCCGCGGCGGTGCGGGCCAGCAGGTCCTCGGCGATGCGCAGGTTCTCCTCCAGCGTCTCGGCCGACCCGTCCCACATGTGCGACTGGAAGATGGGGTCCTCGCCGCGCTTCACTGCGGCCTCGGACTCGGCCAGCAGCGGCAGCACGAAGCCGTCCAGCTTGTCCTTCGGGCAGTGGTCGGTGTGCAGCGCAACGTTGACCGGGTACTTCTTGGCCACCTCGCGGGCGAAGGCGGCGAAGCCCAGCGAGCCGGCAACCATGTCCTTGACCCCGGCACCGGACCAGTAGGCGGCGCCGCCGGTGGACACCTGGATGATGCCGTCGGACCCGGCGTCCGCGAAGCCCTGCAGGGCAGCGTTGAGGGTCTGCGAGGAGGTCACGTTGATCGCAGGGTAGGCGAAGCCGCCCGCCTTGGCGCGGTCGATCATGTCGGCGTAGATCTCAGGGGTTGCAACGGGCATGCTGACTCCTTGGCTAGCGATACGGATTCGAAGGCGTTGCCTCTGAGCCCATCCTATCGACTCGTGTCCGGGCAGCAGTTGCCGCGACGACTGTGAAGCCGGGTTACCCCCGGCGGCCGGCGGAGCCGCGGCTCTGTCGCTCGCTTCCACCTGACCCCGCCCTCCGACCGTGGCAAGCTGGAATCATGACTGAAACCCCGCCGCCATTCCACGGTCCGCGCGATCCCGGCGACGCTTGGGTGGAGGGGCCGGACGGTACCCGGATGTGGGGCCGGTTCGGCTCGGCCGGGCTGCTGGCGGTGGACCGCGAGCGCGGCATCCTGCTCCAGCACCGCGCAAAGTGGAGCCATTTCGGCGGCACCTGGGGAATCCCGGGAGGGGCGAGGCATCAGGACGAACCGGCCGTCGATGCCGCCCTGCGCGAGGCCAACGAGGAAGCCGACGTCCCGCTCGACGCGCTGGCCCCTCTGTTCACTACCGTCCTGGACCTGGGCTTCTGGTCCTACACAACCGCCGCCGCCAAGACTGTTCGCCCGTTTGAACCGGAAATCACCGACGCCGAGAGCCTGGCCCTGGCCTGGGTCCCCCTGGATGAGGTGGACCAGTTGCCGCTGCATCCGCACTTCGGCGACGCCTGGCCGCGGCTCCGCACGCTGCTGGAGCACCCGCCGGTGCTTGTGGTCGACGCGGCGAACGTGGTCGGTTCCCGGCCGGACGGCTGGTGGAAGGACCGCCCCGGCGCCGCGCGCCGGCTGCTGGCCTCGCTGCACGCCAGCCTGGCGGCGGGGCTTCCCGCGAGTCTGCTGGAAGTTCCCGCCGGCACCGTGTGGCCGCGCACCGTCGTGGTCCTGGAAGGCGCGGCGAAGGAGGCCGCCCCCGCCGGTCTGGCAGGCCCGGCAGGCGCGGGGGTCCCGGACGGGCAGGCACGCCAGGTGGATAAGGCAAACCCGGATGGGCACGACGGCGGGGCGAACCGGGCACGGGCCGGCGTCGGCACGAACTCCGCGAGCTCCCCGGCGACGGCGCAGGACGGCGAAACAGCCGCCCAGGCCTCGGCCGCGCGTCGCCGAGGGGTGGAGCTGGAAGTGGTGCATGCTGCGGGGTCGGGCGACGACGAGATTGTGGCCCAGGTGGAGAAGGCCTTCGGCACGGACCCGGAGGCGCCGGTGACCGTGGTCAGCTCCGACCGCGGGCTGCGCGAGCGGGTTGAAGCCCTCGGCGCCCGAACGGTCGGCGCCGGAGCGTTGCTGGAGCTGCTCGGCTAACTGCTGGCTCCAGCGCCCGCGCCATTCCTGAAACCGACGGTCGATGCCGACCGACCGTCGACCGGGCCCATCGACATACTGGGCGCCTTTCCGTAATGGGCGCCTTTCCGGGGCACTGCCGGCGCACTAACTTTCCACGTTTCGACGGGGCCTGAAGCATCGCCGCAGGTCAGGGGCCTGTGGACAAACCAAACGTGGGAAGTTACAGCTAAAGCTGGGAAGTTAGGCGCGGCGGGACAATGGCGCACCGCACGGCCGGTCCTTGCCGCTAGACCGGCTGGCCGAAAACGTGGCGCCGGATCCACGCGTGCATCGCGATGGCCGCGGCGGCGGAAGCGTTGATCGACCGGGTCGAGCCGAACTGCGCGATGGACAGCGTGGCATCGGCTGCGGCGTGCACCTCCGGCGTCAGCCCGGGCCCCTCCTGCCCGAACACCAGCACGGCGTTCTCCGGCAGGTCGTAGGTCTCCAGCGGCACCGAGTCGGGGAAGTTGTCGATCCCGATGATCCGCAGGCCCTCGCCCTGCGCCCACGCCACGAAATCCTCCACCGTGGGATGGTGCCGGACGTGCTGGTAGCGGTCGGTGACCATCGCCCCGCGCCGGTTCCACCGCCGTCGTCCGATAATGTGCACTTCCTTGGCCAGGAAGGCGTTGGCGCACCGCACCACCGAGCCGATGTTGAGGTCATGCTGCCAGTTCTCGATGGCCACGTGGAAGTTGTGCCGGCGGGTGTCCAGGTCCGCGACGATCGCCTCGTGCTTCCAGTAGCGGTACTGGTCGGTCACGTTGCGTCGGTCGCCGTCGGCCAGCAGCTGCGGGTCCCAATGGTCGCCATCGGGCAACGGCCCCTCCCACGGTCCGACGCCGATGGCCGGCTCCGGTCCGTCCGCCTCGGGGCCGTTCGGGGCAGCTTCCCGCACGTCGGCCTCGGAGCCGTTCGGGGCAGCTTCCGGGGGGCGGGTTTCGGAGCCACTCGAGGACGTCTCCGGCCCTGCGGTCTCGGAGCCGTTCGGGGTCGCCACCTGGGTATCCGGCCGTTCGCCAACCCCATCGGTCAACCTCGGTCCGGCCCCGGTTTCACCTTCTTCTTCCACCCCACAAGCCTAGGGGACAGACCGCAGCCTCAGGCACCGTGGCCTGGAGTGGCGGCGCACCGCAGTGCGGAAGGGGCCGCCGCGGGAGCCCGCCGACGGAGCTGCAGCGGGTTGTGCACGATTAACCAGGATGATAAGCATACTGATAACCACCCTCAAGAAAAGGAGTTTCAATGGCTGAATTGACCACCCCCGAGGAACTTTTCGCTTTCAAGCTGGGCGTCGCGCTGCGATCGGAACATGACGTGCTCAAGATGCTCGAAGAGAACCAGAAGGTTGCACGGAGCCAAGAGCTGAAGGACATGCTCAGCCACCATCAGGACGAGACGCGTGAACAGATTACGTATATCGAAAAATGCTTCAAGGTCCTGGGCTTGGAGGCCAAGGAGCAGCGCTCCCCGGTGAGCAAGGGTTTGGCCGAGGAAGCACAGGCCGCCTTGGACAAGGTGGATCCCAGCCTGGTGGACATGGTCATCGTGGCCGGGGCTCTGGACACGGAACATCATGAGGTCGCCTGCTACACCACGCTGATCACCTCGGCGGAGGCCCAGGGCCAGACCGAAGTCGTGGAGCTGCTTCAGCAGATCCTGGGCCAGGAAGAAAGCACTCGGGACAAGCTGATCGAGTTCGGCCGGAAGCTCGCCCAGGAAGCCGCCGCCAAGTAGGGCGACGGCAAGCGCGATGGCCGCCGGCGCACGCCCAGTAGCGCGGCGGAGCGCGGCCGACCTGCGCGATGGTCTGGCCGGCGCACGGGGCAAACAGCGAAAGGGAGCGGAGCTGCGTGGGCGGCCCCGCTCCCTTTCGCGTGCCTGCCGCTCCGCTGTGCGTTCTGCCGCTCCCTTTCGCGTGCCTGCCGCTTCGCTGCGCGTGTCTGCCGCTCCCTTTCGATGCCGGCGGCCCCACTCCGACTCGCGCGCCTGGCTGCTCCGCTTCCCGTGGCGAGCAGCGGAAGTAACCTGCCGCCGGTCCCCCTACTAGTAGTAGGTTTTGCGCCCGCCGACCACCGGCAGCGGGAAGAATTCGTCCGCCACCTGCTGGACGATCGGCACGTAGATCGCTGAATTCCACTGCGGGCTGGCGTGGGCCGGCCGGGCGCCTTCGGTGACCAGGTTGTTGGTGAGGAAGTTCGCCTCATAGTTCACGAGCCAGCTGCGCCGGGCCGTTGCGTAGTTGACCGTCTGGTCCCCGGGGTTGCCCATCCAGGCGATGCGGGTGTCGCCGATGCTGTGGCGGAAGCGATACGCGTCGAAGTGATAGATGTACGAGGACTGGGACTGGATCAGCGTGCTGGACACGGCCAGCGGCGACAGCTGCTCCATGGTCTGCTCGACGATCTGCCGCCAGGTGCGCTCGTCCTTGTGCACAATGCGCTCGCCCAGCTCGTATCCGCCCCGCAAGTAGCTGGGCACCCGGTAGCCGGCCTCGTAGAGGAAGACCACGCCTTCGAACATGGTTTTGTCCAGCACGTCGAAGCGGCTGTACGGGGACGAATCCATCAGGATCAGTTCCACCGGGAAGCCCTTGGCGCGCAGCCGCGCGGTCATTTCCACGGCCACCATGCCGCCGAAGCTGTGTCCGTAGAAGTAGAGCCGCTGCAGGTCGTTGTCCTGGATGTGCTTCTGCAGCACCTCGGTCAATTCGGCCAGGTCCAGGCCGCGGTTCGAATAACCCGCCACCGCCAGCCGGCCGCGGTCCACCAGGCCGTCGCGCAACGAGTTCAAAATCCACAGCCCCTCTTCCCAGCTGGTCTTGTACCCGGGGAAGAGCACCCAGCTGCTGCGGGGGAAGCGCCGGTCCGCGCGTTCGTCGTCCAGCGTGAGGATCTGCGCTTCGTTGCGCATCTCCTGGATGGCCCGGGTGGCCGCCAGGTCGGCGGCGGTGCCCAGCCCGAAGGCGGCACCGATCAGGAACGAGCGGCGCGAAACCCGGTGCAGGTTGCTGGCCAGGCGCAGTTGGCGGAAGGCGTGGTTCCTGCGGAGATCCATCATTCGAGCTGGCCGGCCACCGGCGGCTAGTCCAGCTCCAGTTCGTCCTTGCCGAAAGCGAACAAATAGGGCACGCCGGCTTCGGCCTCGATGCGTTCCTTCGCTCCGGTGTCGCGGTCCACAATGACTGCCACGGCCTGAACCTGCCCGCCGGCCTGGCGCACGCCTTCGACCGCGGTCAGCGCGGATCCGCCGGTCGTGGAGGTATCCTCCAGCACGACGACGGGGCGATCCTTCACCTCCGGACCCTCCACCTGGCGGCCCATGCCGTAGGACTTCTGCGCCTTGCGCACCACAAACGCGTCGACGGCTCGTCCGTCGTCTCCGGCCGCGTGCATCAGCGCCGTCCCCACCGGATCGGCCCCCATGGTCAGGCCGCCTGCTGCCTGGAATTCGATGCCGGCCTCGTCGAGCATGGCCAGCATGACCCTGCCGACCAGCCGGGACGCCTCATGGTGCAGGGTGACCCGGCGCAGGTCGATGTAGTAGTCGGCTTCGGCGCCGCTGGAGAGGGTGACCCTGCCGCGCACCACGGCCAATTCCTTAATCAGTTCGAGCAGGCGGGCGCGGTCGGCCGCTGGATCGGCCACGGGAGTCTGGGTCATGGCTCTTAGTCTATGGGGTTGCCCCCGCCGCACCGGGAAACCATGACAGGCCTCGCGGTCCCACCGGAGCCCTCAAACCGGGCGCCGCGGGACGCCGGCAACCCCCAGACCCGACACCGTCAGGCGCCGCGGGACGCCGCCGACCCCTAAGCCCGACACCGCCGGGCGCCGCCGGACGCCGCCGACCCCTAAGCCCGACACCGCCGGGCGCCGCCGGACGCCGCCGGACCGCCCTGTGCCAGTCAGAGCCCGCGGACCAGCAGGTTCGGGTGCAGCTGCTCCCAGCCCTCGGCCAGGTCCTTGCCCGCGTCGTAGTGATCCTGGACCAGCTTGGCCCACACCCCGGACGTGCCGAGTTCGACCGGCTCGCGCCCAGTACCGCCGCAACCGCTGGATGCCCCGGAGGCTCCCACCTCCACGATGATCACGCACACGCCGTGGTCGGCCGGGTTGTCCGGGACTGCGGCATAGAAGGCGAAGTCGCTCGTTTCCGCCAAGGACCGGACGCTGCCTGGTGCCACGCGCAGGACCTCGGCTCCGCCCACCAGCTTGTCGTCCGGGCCGGCCGGTGCCTCCAGCGCGCCGATCCCGGACGTCGCCCCGGCGCAACCGGCGAGCGCCAGGAGGACGACGGCGCCGGCCGCCAGCGTGGCCAATCTGCGCATGACGCCCTGCCTCTCCCGAACTACGTTTGTCCCACGCTAGCCTCGGAAGCATACCGACGGGACGCCCGCTCCGTTACGAAGCTATAACTTCGCAGTCAGGCCGACGCGGCCGCTTCGATCGCTTCGGGCGAGAGCACGTGCCCGATCGCCAGCGCCACCGCTCCCAGCACGCCGGCGCGCTGCCCTGCTACGGACGGGGCGATCCGCAGATGCTCGGTCGCCAGCGGCAGCGAGCGCCGGTAGACCACTTCCCGGATCCCGGCCAACAGGTGCTCGCCCGCCTGCGCCAGCCGTCCGCCGATCACGATGACTGACGGGTTGATCAGGTTCACGCAGGTGGCCAGCACGTCGCCGATGTCCCGGCCGGCCTGGCGCACCGCCTGGATCGCCTGCGGGTCGCCGGAGCGGACCAGTTCGATCACGTCCTGGCTGCTTTCGGCCTTCTTTCCCCCGGCCGACAGCACGGCCGCCAGGGCGGGCCCGCCGGCAAGCGCCTCCAGGCAGCCGGTGTTCCCGCACCGGCACACCACGTCGTCGCCCCTGGGCACCCGCACATGCCCCAAGTCCCCGGCGGTACCCTGGGCGCCGCGCTGCAGCTGCCCCGAGGAAATGATGCCGGCCCCGATCCCCGTGGCCACCTTGATCAGCATCAGGTCGGCGGTGTCGGGCCAGGCCATCGCCTGCTCGCCCAGCGCCATGATGTTGACGTCGTTGTCCACCAGCACCGGCACGTCGAAATGCTGCTGCACCAGCGCCGGGACGTCCACCCGGTCCCAGCCGGGCATGATCGGCGGATTGATCGGCCGCCCCGTGTCATGTTCGACCGGTCCGGGCAGCCCGATGCCGAACGCGCCCAGATCCGCCGCGCCCCGCCCCGCGTCCTTCAGCAGCCGCGCCACGGCGTCGGTCAGCCAACCGAGCACGATGTCCGGGCCGCTGGCGATGCTCAGCTCGGCGCGCTCCTCGGCCAGCACGTCGCCGGAGAGGTCGGCCACCACGACCCGGGCGTGCGTGGCGCCGAGGTCGGCGCCGATCACCAGCCGTGCGGCCGGGTTGAGCGCAAACAACGACGGCGGCCTTCCGCCGGTCGAGGTCGCTCCCCCAATGGGAGCAATCAGCCCCAGCCGCATCAACGAATCCACCCGGGCGGTCACCGTGGACCGCGCCAAGCCGGTCAACTGCGCCAGCTCCGCCCGGGTGCGCGGCTGGCCGTCGCGCAGCAGTTGGAATACCTCGCTTGCTCCGGCAGCCGGCTGGGCGGCCAGGCGCTGCGGCGGGGCGACATCGGACTTCAACACGCTTTCAGTACAGCACGCACCACTTCTGTTTGTCTCTACCGAAACTAACAATTCATGGTCAAACAACTTTTGCCTGACCCTCGACAAAACTATGTGACGCGTGCCACAGTGGGTGGGTGGAGCAGACGAGCAACACCGTGGCCGACAGCGGCGCCGGACGGGGGAAACCCGTTCTCGAGGTCCGCGGCCTGACCAAGAGCTTCTTCGGCAATCCCGTGCTGCAGGACGCGTCACTGACGCTGCACGCCGGCGAGGTCCACGGCGTCGTCGGGGAGAACGGCGCAGGAAAGTCCACGCTGATGAAGATCCTGGCGGGCGTGTACCAGCGGGACTCGGGAACTGTGCTCCTGGACGGCGAAAGCGTCCAGTTCAGCCATCCCACCCAGGCACACGAAGCCGGGCTGTCCACCGTCTTTCAGGAATTCAACCTGCTGCCGGACCGCACGGTGGCGGAGAACATCTACCTGGGCCGCGAGCCCCGCAAGGGCCTGCTGGTCAACCGGGCCAAGATGAACGCCGCCACCGCGGAACTGCTGGAGTCGCTGGGCATCGGCTCCATCCGGCCCACGGCGCTGGTCCGATCGCTCTCCGTGGCCGAGCAGCAGATCGTCGAGATCGCCAAAGCCGTCAGCTACGAGGCCCGGATCATCTCCATGGACGAGCCGACCGCCGCGTTGTCCGGGCCGGAAGTGTCCCTGTTGTACGGGATCGTGGGGAGACTGGCCGAACGCGGCACCGGCATCCTCTACGTCTCGCACCGGCTGCGCGAGGTCTTCGACCTCTGCCAAACCATCACCGTGCTCAAAGACGGGCGGGTCGTGGGTACCAAACCGGCCGCCGAACTCGATGATGCCTCGCTGGTCCGGATGATGGTCGGCCGCCCCATCTCCGCGTACTTCCCGGACAAGCTCCCGCCCGCGCCCGCGGCACAGAGCACCGACCGCAATGCCCCGCTGCTCGAACTCGCCGACGCCGGCAACGACCAGCTGGACGGCATCAGCCTGCGCCTGATGCCCGGCGAGATCGTCGGCGTCGCCGGCCTGCAGGGGTCCGGCCGCACCGAACTGTTGCAGGCGATCTTCGGCGCCGCGCCGTTCAACCGCGGCAGCATGCAGCTGGCGGGCCGTCCGGTCCGTCCGCATTCTCCCCGCCAGGCGGTGCGGCACGGCATCGCGCTGATCACCGAGGACCGCAAGGCGCAGGGCCTGAGCCTGAACCAGTCCCTGCTGGACAATGCGCTGGGCGTGGTCCGCGCCGTGTTCCCCAAGCGCACCGCGACCGTACGCCGCGCCGTCGCCGGCTCCTTCAGCGCGCTGGAAGTCGTCGCCCGGGACCTGGACCAGGAGGTGCAGTACCTCTCCGGCGGCAACCAGCAAAAGATCGTGCTGGCCAAGTGGCTGGCGGTGTCCCCGGGCGTGGTGCTGCTGGACGAACCGACCCGGGGCATCGACGTCGGGGCCAAGGTCGCGGTGTACCGGCTGATGCGCCAGCTGGCGGCCGAGGGGAAGGGCGTCCTGATGGTTTCCAGCGAACTGCCCGAGGTGATCGGGATGTCCGACCGGATCCTGGTGATGCGCGACGGGCAGATCGCCGGCGAACTGCCGGCCGGCGCCACCGAGGAGGAAATCCTGCGGCTGGCCACCGGCGCGCGCGTACCGGGGACGGCCTCCAATGGCATGCCGCCGGCTCCGGACGACGACGGCGGCGATCACCTCGCGGTGGCGGGGCACGTTGCGGACGCGGGGCACGACGACGGCGCCCGCCTAGGGGACGCAGGCCACGGCGGCGGGTCACATGTGGCGGAGGACCGCGGCACCACGGGAGGGACACCATGACGACCACGCAAACCCCGGTCCCCACCCGGCGGGCACGGGTCGGCGGCGGATTCTTCGCGCGGCTGACCTCCACCCAGATCGTGTACCTGGTGGCCCTGCTGACCCTGATCGCCGGCAGCATCCTGGTGGCCACCGCCGGCCGGAACTTCTTCAGCCCGGGCAACATCTCCGCCATCCTGACCGGTACGAGCGTGCTGGGCTTCATCGCCATCGGCCAGACGCTGGTGATCCTGGTCGGCAGCTTGGACCTCTCGGTGCCCTACGTGACCAGTCTGGCCAGCCTGATAGCGGCCGGGGTGATGGCCAACCGGAGCGAAAACGTGCCGGCCGCCGTGCTGCTGGCACTGGGTGTCTCCGCCGTCATCGGTCTGGTCAACGGACTGATTGTTGCCGGCCTCAAGGTGCACGGGTTCATCGCCACGCTCGGCATGGGCCTGGTGATCAGCGGCTACCTGGGCACCAACTACAAGGGCAGTTTCGGCCAGACCCCGTTCTCCTTCCGGCTGATCGGCGCCACCGGGATAGGGCCGGTGCCGATCTCCACCCTCATCATGCTCGCCTGCGCCGCCCTCGTGCTGCTGATGCTGCACCGCACCCGCATGGGGCATCACATCTATGCCGTCGGCGGCGACAGCAACGTGGCCCGGATGTCCGGCATCCGCGTCCCGGGCGCCGTGATTACCGCCCACGTCATCTGCTCCACCCTCTCCGGCATGGCCGGGCTGCTGCTGGCCAGCCGGCTGGGCGTCGGCAGCCCCACCGTGGGCTCGCAGGGCGGCTACGACCTGCTCTCGATCGCCGCCGTCGTCCTGGGCGGGACGCTGCTGGCCGGCGGCAAGGGATCCGTCACCGGCACCCTGGGCGGCGTCCTGATCTTCGCGATGCTGGACAACATTATGTCCGTGCTCCAGGTCAACCCGTTCCTGAAGGACGTGGTCCGCGGCGTGGTGATCGTGGTCGCCGTCGCCGTCTATGCCCGCCGCACCATCGTCGCCCGGCCGCCGCGCTACGGGCACGGCGCCCAACAGCAGGAGGTGCAGGCATGAGCACAGTTCTGGATTCGGAGGCCGGCGGCAGGGTGCTGCAGCAGAACCGGGCCGGACGCGGCCAGCGCTTCCTGCGCAGCCTGCGGACTCCCGGCGGCGGCATCTTCGTGCTCCTGGCCGCGCTGCTGGTGGCCATCATCGTCCTGAACCCGTCGTTCGGCGAGCCCGGGTCCTTCATTCGCTTCATAGGCCGGACCGCCCCGATTGCGATCGCCGCCATCGGGCAGTACTTCGTGATCGTTTCCGGCGAGTTCGACCTGTCCATGGGATCGGTAGTGACCATGCAGGTGATCGTGGCCGGCAACCTGATCGGCCAGGACGACGCCAAGGTCATCCCCGTGCTGGCGCTGATGTTCGTCCTCGGGGCGGTCATCGGGCTGATCAACGGGCTGATCACCACCCTGCTCAAGGTCCCCAGCTTCATTGTCACCCTGGGCATGATGCTGGCGCTGCTGGGCCTGGTGCTCAACTGGACCGGCGGCGCCGCCCAGGGCAACCCGGCGGACAGTTTCCGGCAAATAGGCCGCGGCGGCATCGACAACGTGCCGGTGCTGGACGTCATCCCCTACCCGGTCATCATCCTAGCTGCCGTCGCCGTGCTCGCCGTCTGGATGATGCGCCGGCCCTACGGGCGCACGCTGGTCGCCGTCGGCGACAACGACGTGGCCGCAGCCCTGACCGGCGCCCGGGTCTGGTGGGTGCGCACGCGGGCCTTCATGCTGTCGTCGCTGGCCGCCACCGTCTCGGGGATCCTGCTGGTCGGGTATGCCGGGGTCCATCCGTCGGTGGGCCAAGGCTACGAGTTCACGGCGATCACCGCCGTCGTACTGGGTGGGGTGGTGCTCGGCGGCGGCCGTGGCTGGGTGCTCTCTGCGGCGGCGGGAGCGTTCGCCCTGGAGTTGCTGTTCACGCTGCTGAATTTCCTGGGCGTGGCATCCACCTGGCGGGACACCGTGCAGGGCGCCATCATCATCGTCGCTGTTGCTGCCGCCGCGCAGTCGTGGCAGCGCAAGCGGCGCGGGGGCTCTGCGGCCGCGCAGTCCGAACAACACATCATCGCGGCACCAGAGCCCGCTGAGGGCACCGACAAGGGAGGGAACTGACATGACGAGGAAACGTCTAAGTACCGCGGTCGCGCTCACAGCGGCCGCGTCGTTAATGGCCGTGACCGGCTGTACCACCGATCCGTCGATCACCGAGGAGACCGGCGGCCCCGGCGGCGCGGCCAGCCCGTCACCGGCGGAAACTGCGGAGGCCTCCACGGAATGGTTCGACCAGGCCGTCTACGACGAGCAGTTCGAACAGCGGACCGCCGAATTCGAGGGCGACCCGGAGCAGCCGTGGCTTCAGTACATCGACGGCAAGATGACCGACACCAAGAAGTTCGCCTCCGAGGGCGCCAAGAAGGTCTGCTTCGCCAACGCGTCGATCTCCAACCCGTGGCGGCAGACTGGCTGGATCACCATGAACCAGCAGTTGAAGGTGCTGCAGGACGAGGGGGTCATCTCCGAAATGGAGACCCGCGACGCGCAGGACGACTCGAACACGCAAATTGCCGACATCGACTACTTCATCAGCGAAGGCGAATGCGACGCGTTCGTCATCTCGCCGAACGCCACTGCGGCGCTGACGCCTGCGGTGGAGCGGGCGTGCGACACGGGCAAGCCCGTGGTGGTGTTCGACCGCGGCGTGGAGACCGACTGCGCCACCACGTTCATCCACCCGATCGGCGGTTTCGCCTGGGGCATCGACACCGCCAACTTCCTCTCCGAACGGCTGCAGGAAGGCGACAAGGTGGTGGCGCTGCGCATCCTGCCCGGCGTGGATGTGCTGGAACAGCGCTGGGCGGCGGCCGAGAAGATCTTCAAGGAGAACGGCATCGAAGCCACCGACTACTTCACCGGCGCCGACCCGACCGAGATCAAGAAGATCATCTCCGACGAGCTCGCCACCGGCGATGTCCAGGGTGTCTGGATGGACGCCGGCGACGGCGCGGTCGCGGCGATCGAAGCGTTCGAGGACGCCGGCAAGGACCTGCCGGTCATGACCGGCGAAGATGAGCTGAGCTTCCTGCGCAAATGGAAGGACACCGGCATCGACGCGCTGGCTCCGGTCTACTCCAACTTCCAGTGGCGCACGCCGCTGCTGGCCGTGCAGAAGATCTTCGCCGGCGAGGAAATCCCGGCCGAGTGGGTGCTGCCGCAGGTTCCGATCCCTGCCGACGAGCTGGACGACTGGCTGAAACGCAACGACGGCATGCCGGACGGCCACTACGCGAAGTTCGGCGGGGAAGACCTGCCCGGCTATCCCGAGGTCTGGCAGGAACGCCAGATTCCGTAGAACGTGCGGGCCGGCCGGGCCCGGGGAGGGTGCCCGGCCGGCCCGCCAACTCCGGCGGGGACAGGTGACCGCCGGCCCCCCGGCGGTCAGCCGGGCGGGACCGCGGCGCGGCGTCCGGCGGTCACCGGACGAGCGAGCTGCCACCAGCAGCGCGGACCGGACGATGTCCCCACCAGCAGCGGCAGACAAAGGAGAAGGATCAATGGACCGGCCGATCGGCGTCAACACCTGGGTGTGGCAGTCGCCGCTGCGCGACGCCCAGCTGCCCGGGCTGCTGGAGAAGATCGCCGGCATGGGCTTTGACGGCGTCGAACTGCCGCTGGAGAACGTCGGCGACTTTACCGCCGGCGCCGCCCGGGACGCCCTCGCGGCCACGCACCTGTTGCCCTACATCGTGGGCGCCATGGCACCCGGCCGCGAATTGGTCCTGGCCGACGCCGGGTCGGTGCAGGCAACCCAGGACTATCTGGCGGCCTGCATCGACCTGGCACACGACGTCGGCGCGCCGGCGGTGTGCGGTCCGTTCTACGCCAGCACGGGGCGGGTGTGGCGGATCGACGCCGAAGACCGAGCCACTGCGTACCGCCAGCTCCGGGAGAACCTGGCGCCGCTGGCCGCCCAAGCCGAGGCGGCCGGCGTCGTACTGGGAATCGAGCCGCTCAACCGGTACGAGACCTCGCTGGTCAACACCGTGGAACAGGCGCTCGACGCGCTGGGACCGCTGCTCGGCCACGGGGTGGGGTTGGCGCTGGACAGCTACCACCTGAACATCGAAGAACGCTCCAGCGCCGCCGCCATCCGTGCGGCCGGCGAACACCTGGTCCACCTGCAGGTGTGCGGCAACGACCGCGGTGCGCCGGGCGGCGACCAGACCGACTGGCCGGCGCTGGTCAAGGCGTTGGACGACGTGGGCTACGCCGGCCCGTTGAACATCGAGAGTTTCACCGCGGAGAACGCGGCCATCGCGACGGCCGCATCGATCTGGCGGCCGCTGGCACCAAGCCAGGATCAACTGGCAGAGGACGGGCTGGCATTCCTGCGCAGCCTCTAACCCGTTCCCGCGTCGAGGCGCAGCCCGGGCCCGGAGGGCAGCCCATCCCGCCGCACCACCGACCGACGAGCACGAAGGAGAAGACGATGACCGCCAATCCGGAGTCGCCGCCGCTGGGGGTGGCGGTGCTGGGGCATGCCTTCATGGGCAAGGCCCACTCCAATGCCTGGCGCAACGTGTCCGCCTTCTATCCCGGCGGGCCCGCGGTGGCCCGGCGGGTGCTGGTCGGCCGGAATGCCGACGGCGTGGCCACGGACGCGGCCCGGTACGGCTGGGCGGAGGGCTCCACGGACTGGCGGGCCGTGCTCGAGCGCGACGATGTGCAGATCGTGGACATCTGCACCCCCGGCCACCTGCATGCCGACCTGGCCGTCGCCGCGCTTCAGGCGGGCAAGCACGTGATGGTGGAGAAGCCGCTGGCCAACTCGGTGGCCGAAGCCGAGCGCATGGCTGCCGCGGCCCGCGCCGCCGGGGCGGCCGGCGTCCAGTCGATGGTCGGCTTCAACTACCGGCGGGTGCCGGCGCTGGCCCTGGCGCGCCAATTGATCGCCGAGGGCAGGATCGGCGCCGTGCGGCAGGTGCGGGTCGCCTACCTTCAGGACTGGCTGGCCGACGACACCGCCCCCATGACCTGGCGGCTCCGCCGCGAAACCGCCGGCTCCGGGGCGCTCGGCGACCTGGCTTCGCACGCGGTGGACCAGATCCACTTCCTGCTCGGTGCGCGGGTCACGTCGGTCTCCGCCACGCTCAACACGTTCGTCGAAACCCGGCAGGGCCCGGGCGGCCCCGAACCGGTGACGGTCGACGACGCCGCGTGGGCCACCCTGCGGCTCGATTCCGGCGCGGTGGCCAGCCTGGAGGTCAGCCGGATGGCCGCGGGCCGCAAGAACGCGCTGCGGATCGAGGTCTACGGGTCCGCCGGGCACCTGGGCTTCGACCTGGAGCGGCTCAACGAGCTCTCCTATTTCGACGCCGGGGCCCCGCCGGGGCTCGCGGGCGCGGCGAGGATTTTGGTCACCGAGGAGACGCACCCGTACCTGCAGGCCTGGTGGCCGCCGGGCCACGTGCTCGGCTGGGACCACACGTTCACCAGCCAGGCCGCCGATTTCCTGGCCGCGGTGGCAACCGGCCGGGCACCGAGCCCAAGCTTCGAGGACGGCCTGGCCGTGCAGAAGGTGCTGGACGCGATGGTGCGCAGCGCCGGGCAGGCGGGCACCGCCGTCGTCCTTGCCGAAACCGACACCCGCGCCGACTATGCAGGAGCAACCGATGGCCCGTAATTTCACGCTGTTCACCGGCCAGTGGGCGGACCTGCCCCTGGAGAAGGTGGCCGAACTGGCCGCGGGCTGGGGCTACGACGGCCTGGAGATCGCGGTGTCCGGCGGCCACCTCGATGCGTGGCGCTGGGACGACGACGACTACATCGCCGACCGGCTCGGCATCCTGGAGCGCAACGGCCTGCGGGTATGGGCGATCTCCAACCACCTGAAGGGCCAGGCGGTGTGCGACGACCCGATCGACTTCCGGCATCAGGCGATCGTCGGCGAACGCGTGTGGGGCGACGGCGAGCCGGAGGGCGTGCGGGCGCGGGCGGCCGAGGAGATGAAGCACACGGCGCGGCTGGCGCAGCGGCTCGGCGTGAAGACGGTGGTGGGATTCACCGGGTCTTCGATCTGGCAGTACGTGGCGATGTTTCCGCCGGTGCCCGCGGACGTGATCGAGGGCGGCTACCGGGACTTCGCCGACCGGTGGAACCCGATCCTGGACGTGTTCGACGAGTGCGGGGTCCGGTTCGCGCACGAGATCCACCCCTCCGAGATCGCCTACGACTACTGGTCGACCGTGCGGGCACTGGAGGCCTTGGGGCACCGCGAGGCGTTCGGCATCAACTGGGATCCCAGCCACATGATGTGGCAGGACATCGACCCGGTCTCGTTGATCTGGGACTTCAAGGACCGGATTTACCACGTGGACTGCAAGGACACGAAGCTGCGGATCACCGGTCGCAACACGCGGCTGGGATCGCATTTGCCGTGGGGCGACCCGCGGCGCGGCTGGGACTTCGTCTCCACCGGGCGCGGCGACGTGCCCTGGGAGGCCAGCTTCCGGGCGCTGGCGGCGATCGGCTACGACGGGCCGATCTCGGTGGAGTGGGAAGACGCCGGAATGGACCGGCTGCAGGGGGCGCCGGAAGCCCTGCGGTTCCTCAAGGGGTTCGACTTCGATCCGCCGCAGGCCTCCTTCGACGCCGCGTTCAAGCAGTAGGGGCGGTGGGGCACCGGTGGCCGACCCGTTCGCTCCCAGGTACGCTCCCACGTATGGGCCTAACTTCCCACGTTTCGGGAGGTCTTAAGCCCCTGACCTGCGGCGATGCCGGAGATCCATCCAAGACGTGGGAGCGAAAGTGCTTCCTGCCTGCTGCCAGTCCTGCCCCCCGAACCTGTCCTGCCTGCCCGAAACACGCCGGCTGTCCAAGTTCTGCAGGAATTGTCCACGTTCCGTAAACCGATACGGCCCTGACCTGCGGCGATGCCGAACGGCCGCCCAAAACAAGGACAACCGGGGCCTCTGGCCTGCGCCGTGCGGACCTGCCCGCCGAACTCCTGCAGCTGGCCAGGACCTTTAGTAGGCTGTGGCCATGCGCGAACTCCAGGCCACGATCATTGACGAAATGGGCGTCCAGCCCTCCATCGACCCGTCGCAAGAAGTCGCACGGCGCGTCGGATTCCTCAAGGAGTACCTCAAGACCACCGGCAGCAAAGGTTTTGTGCTGGGCATCAGCGGCGGCGTCGACTCCAGCCTTGCCGGCAAGCTGGCCCAGCTGGCGGTCGACGAACTCGAGGCAGAAGGCGTCGAAGCCACCTTCGTGGCCGTGCGCCTCCCGTACGGCGTCCAGCACGATGAAGCCGACGCGCAGGCAGCCATGGATTTCATCCGGCCGAAAACGTCGTGGACGTTCAACATCAAGTCGGCCGTGGACGGCTTCGAGTCCGAATTCACGACGACGACCGGCGAAGAGATCACCGACTTCAACAAGGGCAACATCAAGGCCCGGGCCCGGATGATGGCCCAGTACGCGCTGGCCGGCCAGCACAACTACCTGGTGCTGGGCACGGACCACGGCGCCGAGTCGGTGACCGGCTTCTTCACCAAATTCGGCGACGGCGCCGCCGACGTGCTGCCCCTGTTCGGACTCAACAAGCGGCAAAACCGGCAATTGTTGGTGCACCTTGGTGCCAGCGACCAGGTGGCACACAAGGTGCCGACGGCAGACCTGTTGGACACCACGCCCGGCCGCACCGACGAGGACGAACTGGGGATCAGCTACGACCACATCGACGACTACCTTGAGGGCCGCGCCATCCCCGACGAGGTCGCCGAAAAGATCGAGCAGCGCTACTTGATGACCCGGCACAAGCGGACCACCCCGGTGTCCATCCTCGACAAGTGGTGGCAGGGCTAGGCGGAACCGTCACTCGGCCAGGCGAGGCGCGGCCGGCCGGCCTGCCGCTGACCGCCATCTGGCCATCTGGCCAGGCGGGTGAAGCACAGCCCGCCTGAGGATCTGCCACCCGCTCGGGCGGCTGAAGCGTCAGCCGACCAGGCTCTTCGCCCGCATCACTGCCTTGCGGAACTCATCCTGGTTTTTCCGGCTGATCATCGCCCTGCCACCGGGGCTGGGCGCCTTGATGACGGTCGGGCGGGTGAACGCACCCATGTGTTTCGCCCATTGAGTTTTGGTGAACGTCCCGCACAGCACGACGGCTTGGAGCCGAGGCAGCAGCCCCAGGACGGACTTCAGCGCCTTGGCGCCGGCTATCGTCTGGACCGGAGTCGGCTCGGCGCCGTTAAGGAAAAACGGCACCGTATTCCAGAGGAGAACCCCCTCGTGCAGCTCCGCTTCCTGGCGTTCGTTCCAGCACCGCTCGGCCGCCTGGTCGGGGTTGTCTACCGACACGAATCCCGGCCCCTCAGCGGTGAACGTCTGGCTTCCCGGGCTGTCGAGCAGAAAGAGCACCCGCGCCTCAACGCCCGCATCCGCCGGGTCAAAATGCGGGACGGGTTCGGTGCGGGTCCGCGCGTAGGCGTCCCGCCATTCCTCAAGCTTCTGTATGGCCGGCTCGGATGACAGCATGGCTTGCCGCCGCTGCCGTTCGAGTGGATCTGCTAAAGACTGCGGCTTATCAGCAAACATTTAACCAACATACCCCTCAAGCCATGGGGCCGTGAGGGATCCGACGGCCATCCCAGCCGCCCAGCCGCGAGCTCCGCCGCCCCGGGCGGTAATCCCAGCCACCCAGCAGCGAGCCCAGCCACCCCGAGCGGCGGGCCCAGCCGCCCGAGCGGCGAGCACAGCCTGCCGCCGTTGGGTAACGTAGCTGTTGTGAAGATTGCTACCTGGAATGTGAACTCGATCCGTGCCCGCGCCGACCGCGTTGAGTCCTGGCTGCAGCGCTCCGACGTGGATGTGCTGGCCATCCAGGAGACCAAAGCCAAGGATGAGAACTTCCCGTGGGACCTGTTCGAGAAGAACGGCTACGAGGTGGCGCACTTTGGCCTGAACCAGTGGAACGGCGTGGCCATCGCCTCGCGGGTGGGCCTGGATGACGTGGAACGGACGTTCGACGGGCAGCCGCACTTCGGCAAGACCGAGGACACCACCGCCGCCGAGGCCCGTGCCATCGGGGCGACCTGCGGCGGCGTGCGCGTGTGGAGCCTGTATGTCCCCAACGGCCGCACGGTCGACGATCCCCACATGCCCTACAAGTTGAACTGGCTCAAGGCCCTCAAGGAAGAGGCCGCCGGCTGGATCCAGGCGGACCCGACGCTCCCCGTCGCACTGATGGGCGACTGGAACATCGCTCCCACCGACGACGACGTGTGGGACATCGATTGGTTCCGCGCGCAGAACGCGACGCACGTGACCGAACCCGAGCGCGCCGCCTTCCGCGCGTTCGAAGAGGCCGGATTCGTCGACGTCGTCCGCCCGCACACCCCCGGGCCCGGCGTCTACACCTACTGGGACTACACGCAGCTGCGCTTCCCCAAGAAGGAAGGCATGCGCATCGACTTCATCCTCGGCTCCCCCGCGCTGGCCTCCCGCGTCACCGGGGCGATGATCGACCGCGAAGAGCGCAAGGGCAAGGGCGCCTCGGACCACGCGCCGGTCATCGCGGAGCTGGACTGAGATGAAGTTCCCGTACGTCTCCTACCTGCGGGTCTTCGAACCACTGGATGTGTTCGACGACGACCAGCAGCTGCTCATCATGAGCCAGCGCGGCCGGGGCAGGGACGTCACGGAGGACCTGGACCGCGGTGACTCGCTGCGCCGGATTACCCGCACCGTGTCGGACCCGTTTCCGCACTCCAGCGACGACTTGATCCGGGTCCTCCACTATCCGACGCCCGAGGGCATCACCACGCCGCGGTACTGCCCCAACCAGCTGGCCGTCCGCAGCACCCTGGCCGCGGAATCGCTCTCCAGCAGCCTGCGCGATCCGCTGCTGGGGCTGCTGGTGCCCGAAGCGGCGAGGGACGCCCAGCAGTCCCGGCTGGACCCGGACAACTTTGTGGACGCCCTGGCCAAGCTGCACACGCGCAGCTCCACCTGGGGCATCCCGTTCGGCTGGTTTGTGCTGTTCCGCGAGGACGACCACACCGAAAAGGTGGAGAGCGACCACACGCTGCAGACGGTCCGCCTGGCCGCCCCGGTCCCGCAGTGCATCGACCGGGCCCGCTACGCGGCGGCTTCCCTGGCCCTCGCCGCCCCGGGCCTGGACCTGCTGGAAGAACTGACCGAGCTGACCGAGTGGCTGGAAACCTTCACGGCGGACGGCATTGTGGAGCTGGATTACGGCCGCGTGGCCGAGCTGGTCTACCCGGACGAATCGCCCTCGGACGTGCACGCCGGCATCGAATCGCTGGCCGACGGCGACATGACCGGAGCCGCCGCCGCGTACCGCCGCCTCGCCGGCCGCTGGATCAAGATCCGCCAGCTCGCCCGCGCGTCCTGACCGCCGGCCCGGAGCCTCCCGGCAATCACGACGACGGCGGGGCGGTCGAGGCCCGGACCACCAGTTCGTGGGGCTGGACCCGCGGCACGTCCAGCCGCGCCTTCCCTTGCAGTTCGGCCAGCAGCAGCCGGGCCGCGTAGGCCCCCTGTTGGTCCGGCCGTTGCCGGACGGTGGTCAGCCCCATCGGCTCGGCGAACTCGTGGTCGTCGATGCCCACGACGGAGACGTCCTCGGGCACCCGCAGCCCGCGCTCCTGCGCGGCCCTCAGGGCGCCGAAGGCCATCTCGTCCGCGGAGGCGAAGATCGCCGTCGGCCGTTCCCCGGGTGTGTCGAGGAGCGCGCCGGCGGCAGTCCTGCCGCCGGAGAACCGGAAGTCGCCCATGGCCAGCCATTCCGGCCGTACCCGCAGCCCGTGCCGGGCCATCGTGTCCCGGAAGGCCAGCTCGCGGCGGCGCGGTACGTCGAAGTCAATCCCGTAGGCGCCGCCGCCCTGCAGGTGCGCGATCCGCGTGTGCCCGAGCCCGATGAGATGCTCGACCGCCTCGGCGGCCGCGGCGGTGTCATCCACGCTCACGCTGCGCAAACCGTCCACCTGCCCGCCGACGATCACGTTCGGATACTCCAGCGCCTGCAGCGCCGCCAGTTCGTCCGCGGTCAGCTCCATGCACATCACCAACAGCGCGTCGATCCGCTTGCGCAGCATGGACCGGTGGAACACCCGTTCGCGGTTGGTGCCGGTGCCGCCCAGACTGAACACGACCAGGTCGTAGCCGGCCGCCCGCAACACCCGGTCCACGCCTTCCAGCGCGGACGCGAAGTACCACCGGTCGATCACCGGCAGCAGCACGCCCATGGCCCTCGTGCGGCCCGAGGCCAAGTGGGCCGCCGACGACGACGGCACGTAGCCCAGCGAGTCGGCGGTCGCCAGCACGCGGTCGCGGGTAGCCGTGGAGACCCCGGACAATCCGCGCAAGGCACGGGAAACCGTTGCGGTCGAGACGCCGGCGGCCCGCGCGACGTCATCGATCCCGGTCACGGCGCGCTCACCCCTTGAGGCCACCAGCCAGCAGGCCGCGGACAAAGTAGCGCTGCAGGCCGAAGAACACCGCCAGCGGCACGATCATGGAAACGAACGCGCCGGCGGTCAACCGGTGCCACTCGTCGCCGCGGGTGCCCGTCAGTTCGGCCAGCCGCTGGGTGATCGGCGCGACGTCGGCGGTGCCTCCGGAGAACACCAGGGCCACCAGCAGGTCGTTCCAGACCCACAGGAACTGGAAAATGCCGAAGGAGGCGATCGCCGGCACGGACAGCGGCAGGATGATCCGCCAGAAGATGGTCGCGTGCCCGGCGCCGTCCACCCGCGCCGCCTCGATGACCTCACCGGGGATTTCCGAGATGAAGTTGTGCAGCAGGAAGATGGCCAGCGGCAGCGCGAAGATGGTGTGCGCGATCCACAGCTGGGCGTAGGTTCCGGCCGGCAGCAGCTGGAACTCGCCGATCTTGAGGTTGATGAACAGCGAGAGCAGCGGGATCAGCGCCATCTGCAGCGGCACGATCTGCAGCGCGAACACCACAATGAACAAGGTGTCCTTGCCGCGGAACCTGCCCCAGGCGAAAACGTAGGCCGCCATCGAGGCGATCACCAGGGGGATCAGGGTTCCCGGGATGACGATCGCCAGCGAGTTGATAAAGTACTGCCCCAGGTTGGACGCGGACCCGCCCTTGGAGGCCAGCACGTCGGTGTAGTTCTCGGTGGTGAACTGCAGGTCGCCCAGGATGTTCCACCAGCCGTTGGCCTGGATGTTGTCTTCCGGGCGCAGCGAGGAAATGAACAGGCCGAAGGTCGGCACGGTCCAGATAACGGCGATGATGATCGCTGCCGCGGTGGCTCCGCGCGAGGTCAGGCGCTGCTTGACCCGCCGGGTGATCGGGATCTGCTGTTCGGTGGTGCTGGCCAGGACGGCGTCGGGAGCGGTGGGGATGGCAGGCGTTGCGCTCATCGGATTTCCCTCTGCTTCTTCAGCTGCCGGGCGTTGTAGACGACGATCGGCAGCACCATCAGGAACAGAATCAAGGCCAGCGCGGCGCCGCGTCCGGGTTCGTTGGCGCGGAACGCCTGGGTGTACATCTCGTTGGCCACCACCGAGGTTTCGAAGTTTCCGGCGGTCATGGTCCGCACGATGTCGAAGACCTTCAGCGTGCCGATCGTGATGGTGGTGACCACCACGATCAGTGCCCCCCGGATGGACGGGATGGTGATGGAACGGAACTGCTGCCAGGCGCTGGCCCCGTCCAGCCGGGCGGCCTCGACGATTTCGGTGGGGATGCCCTTGATCGCCGCGGAGAGGATCACCATGGCGAAGCCGGTCTGGATCCAGACCATGACCGCGATCAGGAAGAACGTGTTCTCCGGCGCGTCCAGCAGGAACTGCTTGGGTTCGCCGCCAAACCACACCAACACCTGGTTCAGCAGGCCGATCTGTTCGCGTTCGCCGCCGCGGTACGTGTACATGAATTTCCAGATCACGCCGGCGCCCACCATGGAGATGGCCATCGGCATGAACACCAGCGCCTTGAGCGCCTTCTCGCCGCGCGCCCGGTCGATGAACACCGCGTAAGCCAGGCCGATGCCGGTCGACAGCAGCGGCACCAGGATCACCCACAGCAGCGTGTTGCGCAGCGTAACCAGCGCTTCGGGCTGGGTGAACATCCACACAAAGTTGTCCAGGCCGTTCGGCGTTCCGGTGCGGTCCGTGAACGCCAGGTACGTGGTCTGGATGGCCGGCCACACCAACCCAATGGTGAGGAGCACGACGGCGGGGGCCAGGAACCCGATGATCGTCGCCTTATCGCGGAACGACTTCGGCGCCCGGTCCACCAACAGCATGATCAGGGCGATGATCGCGGCGAAGACCGCCAATGCGATCGCCACCTGCACGAGCTTCTCGCCAACGTCCTCCATGGCACTTACCTCCTTGGTGCGTGGAAGGGACAGGCCGTGCCCGGCCGCACCGCCTGCATTGGGTCGCAGGCGGTGCGGCCGGGCTGCCGGCGGCTGCCTAGTCCTTGGGCCAGCTGGCCTCGATGGAATCCACGACCTCTTGCGTCGACTTGCCGTTGATCCACTCCACGATGCCGCTCCAGAAGGAGTTGGCGCCGACCGCGCCCGGCATCAGGTCCGATCCGTCGAACCGGAAGGTGGTGTCCTCCGACTGCAGCAGTTCGATGGACTGGCGGTCCAGGTCGCTGGCGGCCAGCGCCGGGTCGAGGCCCTTGTTGGCGCTGATCGCGGCGCCCTGCTTCACGCGGTTGTTGGCGAACTCGGCCGAGGCCATGAACTGCAGGTAGGCCGAGACCTCATCGCTTTCGGTGTAGGCTGCCACGAACTCGCCGCCACCGGTGATGGCGCTGGCGCCGGCCTCCTGGCCGGGAGTGATGAACGCCCAGACGTCGCCGTCCTCGGCCACGTTGGTGCCTTCCGGCCAGTTGGCCGCCTGGAACGTGGCCTGGTGGTGCATGGCGCAGGTGCCGTCGATCACCGGGATGCCGCCGTCGTCCACCGAGGTGGAGATGATCGAGCGGACGTCGCCGATGCCGCCGTTGACGTAGTCCTCGTTCTTCAGGATGTCGCCGACGGCGTCGAAGGCCTCGGCCACCTGCGGATCGTTGAACGGGATCTCGTGGTTGACCCACTGGTCGTAAACATCCGGTCCGGCCTGGCGCAGCAGCGCGTCCTCGATCCAGTCGGTGCCCGGCCAGCCCGTGGCCTCGCCGGACTCGAACCCTGCGCACCACGGCTTCATGGTGCCCTCGTCGGCGATGGTCTGGGTGAGTTCCATCATCTCGTCCCAGGTCTTCGGAACTTCCCAGCCCTTCTCCTTGAACGTGGCCGGAACGTACCAGACGTAGCCCTTCACGCTGGCCAGCATGGGGGCAGCGTAGAAGGTGCCGTCCACGGTGCCGTAGGTCTTCCAGTCCTCGGACCAGTTCTCGTCGACCAGGTCGGACACCTCCTGGGGCGCAGGCTTCAGGTAGCCGGCCTGGGCCTGGGCGGCCAGCAGTCCGGGCTGCGGGAAGATCGCCACGTCCGGCGGATTGCCCGCCTGGGCGCGGACACCGATCTGCGTCTCGAACTCGTTGGACCCCTCGTACACCACGTCGATCCCGGTGCACTCCTCAAAGTCCACCCAGGAATTCTCCAGCAGATCCTGCTCGGCATCGGTGATGGTCGAGTAGACGCTGACCTCGGCGCCGTCGAAGGTGCCGTAGGCCTCATAGGGGGCGCAGTCTGCGGCGGGCGCCGGCGACTCTTCGGATTCTGTTCCTCCCCCGCAGGCGGACAGTGTCAGTGCCATGGCGCCGAGCGCGGCCACCGGCAGGGCGGCCTTTCTGGAGCGTGCATAGTGCATGTTGTGACTCCTTTGTCCGGTGGCCCCGACAGAGCTGAGCTGGTCAGGAAGAACCCACCAAGTACCCATCTGATAACTCGTAACGTAAACGCTTACACAGTGTGTCGCAAGGCACATTTTCGAGGCGGTGGCGTTCGATGCCGAATCGTGATGTGCGCCGCATCCGCGGCCCGCGCTGTCTGTTCGGCCTCAAAGATCATTAGGCTGGAAGTGGTCCTGACCCCCCGAATCGAGGAGAGCCAATGACCGCAGCAAACGCTCCCTGGTGGCGCGACGCCGTCATCTACCAGATCTATCCGCGCTCCTTCGCCGACCACAACGGCGACGGAATGGGCGACCTGGCCGGAATCAGCGCCAAGATCCCTTACCTAAAGAACCTGGGGGTGGACGCCATCTGGCTGTCGCCCTTCTACGTCTCCCCGCAAAACGATGCCGGCTACGACGTGGCGGACTACCGCGACGTCGACCCGCTGTTCGGCAGCCTGGACGACTTTGACTCGTTGCTGGCACGCGCCCACGAGCTGGGCCTGCGGGTGATTGTCGATCTGGTGCCGAACCACACGTCCGACCGGCACGAATGGTTCGTGGACGCGCTGGCCTCCGAGGCCGGATCGCCCGAACGTGCCCGCTACATTTTCCGGGACGGCAAGGGCCCGGACGGTGACGAGCCGCCCAACAACTGGCAGTCGGTGTTCGGCGGCGATGCCTGGACCCGGATCACCGAACCCGACGGCACGCCCGGGCAGTGGTACCTGCACCTGTTCGACTCCTCGCAGCCGGACCTGAACTGGGAGAACCCCGAAGTCCGGGCCGAAATGGTCTCCGTCCTGCGGTTCTGGCTGGACCGCGGCGTGGACGGCTTCCGGATTGACGTGGCCCATGGCCTGGTCAAGGCCGAGGGCCTGCCGGATTGGGCGGCCAAGACCTCGATGGTGGCCGGCAGCGAGCGGCTCCCGGGCGACGACGCACTGCCCGACGGTGACGAAACGGCGGTCGGCCGGCCCGCGGGCGCCTCGCCCACCCCCGATGCCCGTGCGTCCGAGGAACAGGTGCTGGAACCCGCCGCGGCGGATGCCCGCGAAGCGGCGGCACAGCAGGCAGTTGCCCGGGAGGAGGAGCGCCTGCATCCGGAGACCCCGCCCTACTTCGACCAGGACGGCGTGCACGAGATCTACCGGGAATGGCACAAGGTCCTGGCCGAGTATGACGGCGACCGCATGCTGGTCGCCGAGGCCTGGGTCGAGCCCGCCGAGCGGCTTTTTGCCTACGTCCGGCCCGACGAGATGCAGCAGGCCTTCAACTTCGACTTCCTGCTCGCCGGCTGGGATGCCCGACGGATGGCCCGCAGCATCGACGATTCGCTCGCCGCTGCATCATCGGTGGGTGCGCCAAGCACCTGGGTGCTGTCCAATCACGACACTGTCCGCCACAGCTCCCGGTACGGGTTGGCGGATCCCACCACCTACCCCAAGGGCATTGGCCCCGGCGACGAACAGCCCGATGAGGAACTCGGCCACGCGCGCGGCCGTGCCGCGGCGCTGGTGATGCTTGCGCTGCCCGGCTCCGCCTACCTCTACCAGGGCGATGAGCTGGGCCTTCCGGAGCACACCGCCCTGCCGGCCGAGGTGCGCCAGGACCCCGCGTTCTTCCGCACCGGCGGCGAAGAGCGTGGCCGCGACGGCTGCCGGGTGCCGATCCCCTGGCGCGCGGAGGCGCACGGCTACGGGTGGGGCTCCACCCAGCATGAACCGTGGTTGCCGCAGCCCGAGAGCTTTGCGCGCTATGCGGTGGATCGGCAGGTGGGAGTAGCCGCTTCCACCTACGAGCTGTATCGGGCGGCGCTGCGCCTGCGGGCGGAACAGAAGCTGGGCCACGGCAGCCTGGAATGGGCCGCGGAGCATAATCCGGGATCTGGGATCCTGAGCTACCGCAACGGGACACTGCAGGTACTGGCCAACATGGGCAGTTCCGCCGCCCGGCTGCCCGACGGCGCCTCCCTGGTGCTGGAGTCGCAGGAGGGAGCAGTCTCCGACGGGATGCTGCAGCCCAACGGGGCCGTCTGGCTTGCCACTGCCGCCGACGGGCAGTCAGGCTAGCGGACGCGGTCGGCGCGGACCAGCCGCGAGCGCGCGCCGGCCACCAGGTGGATGACCACCGGGAAGCTGAATCCGACGGTCAGGTCCAGCGCCTCCACGAGGTCGGAGACTTCGTCCGCCACGGCCTGCGGGGACACCCCGAGGCGCGGAGCCACCCGGACGCGCAGGCCGCCGCCGCCCTCGTAGTCGTAGGCGGTGACCGTTGCCTGCAGGATGTTGTCGCGTTCCCGCAGCGCATCGCGCAGCGCCTGCTCGGCCACGGCGGCACTGAGCCAGACGGCGCCGGGGTCGCCCGCCCCGTCGTAATCCGCGGCGATGGTACCGGTGCGGCCCTTGCCCTGCTGAGCGGCCCACGCGATCATCAGCAGCACCATCAGGAGCAGCACCAGCGCCACCACAATCCACAGCCAGCTGTCCCGCTGGCCGGGCAGGGTGGTGGCGTCCAAAACCGTCCGCAGGTTGGCGCCGGCTTGCTCCGTGGCGGCCTGCCACCGGCCGGCGAGCGCGGGAACCAGCGCCAGCGCCAGCGCGGTGCCGCCGGCCAGCATGAGCAGCAGCCCCAAAAGGGTGATCAGGATGCGGTTTAATGTCCGGGGCGTTTGGTTCACTGTCCCACCACCCCCGAACTGGAAACGAACACGCGCACCTGCGGAATCGGGCTGATGCGCGCCCTGCGGACCTCGTCTTCCACCGCGGTTTGGACGGCGTCGGAATCCACCGGCTGGCCGGAGGTTGGCCGGAGCCGGACATCCACCAGCCCGCGCGAGACGACCACCAGCACCTGCTCGCGCGTCACCTGCGCCTCGATGCGCGCGCGTCGCGCCAGCGAGGCGGCGATGACCTCATCGTCCACCACGACGACGCCGCGGCGGCCGGGAATGCGGTGCCGGTGCAGGTGTCCGGGGAGCACGCCCTGCAGGAAGAAGAGCAGACCGAGGAACAGTATGAGCGCTCCGGAGGCGCCCAGGACGGTCGGCGCGACGTTTCCCGGCAGTTGGTGGATCCAGCCCGCCATCTCTTCCGGTGTGGCCAGCCACGGGCGCTGCCCGATCGCCTTCAGCGCCGCTTCGAGCAGCAGGTAGAGGCAGGCCAGCCCGACGAGGACGGCGGCGATCACCGCGGCGATGGCGCGGGAACTGCGCAGTTCCCGGCTCGCCAGGCGCTCGTCGCCCGGGCGCAGGTCAGCCGGCCCCCCGCCGGTTTTGACGTCGGTGCTCACCGGACCCGGCCTCCTTCCTGCACGCGGATGCCGGTGACCCTGATGTCCACCCGGCTCAACCTCGAACCGCTGATCCAGGAGATCTTCTCCAGGATGGCTCCCTTGGCGGCGTGCGCCCGGTCCCAGACCGATCCGCCAAAGCCGTCCACCAGGTGCGGGTCCCGCACTACCCGGTTCAGCGAGGGAATGCCGACGGGAAGGGCCAGGTACAACGCGAGGGAACCGGCATCGTCCCGCCACGTCGCACGGACGAGGGAAGGTGAAATGCCCAGCACCTCCGCCGCAACCCCCTGCGCGGTGCTGGTCAACGCCTGCGTGCTGACCCGGGTATGTCCGGCATAGTGTTGCCCGGGCGGCGCGGCGGGGAGCGACGCCGGGGGCGGTCCGTCCGGCCGCCCGGCCGGCGGCGGTCCTTCCGGGCGGGGAGGCAGTTCGTCCGCGTCCACAACGGGTTCCGTCATGAAGACGAGCGGCGTCCGGTCAGCGCATCCCGGATGCTGCGCCAGTCAAGCTTGCCCTCCGCGGCGCGGCCCAGCAACGCCCCCACCATCAGGAAGACCGCCATCAGCAGGAAGCCCCAGAAGTTAAACACCAGCGCGGCCCACGCCAGCACCGCGCCGACGCCCATGCCGACTACCGTGTAGCTCATCCTTGTTCCTCTCGCCGTCCCGAACATCCGGTTACTGGGCCGCCTGCCGCGCCGGCTTCTCCGCCGGAGCCTTGGCGTCCAGGCCGGGCACGTGGACGTCGTTGATCTCCACGTTCACCTCGATCACGTCCAGCCCCACCAATTGCCCGACGGCGGTGTACACCGCCGCGCGCACGGCGCCCGCCAACTCCTGCAGCGGCTTGCCGTAAACGGCCACGAGGCTGATGTCCACGGCAACCTGCGTCTGGCCGACCTCCACGTGTACGCCCTGGCCGGCGTCGCTGCCGCCCACGACATCCCGCAGCGCACTCAGCGCCCGTGCCGTGCCGCTGCCCAGCGCGTAGACCCCCGGGACGGAGCGGGCGGCGACGGCCGCGACCTTTGCCACGGCGGCTTCGGAGATGGTGGTGCGTCCGGGGGCGTCCGGGATGCCAAGGCCTGCAGGCTGATGCGGGTCAACCGCTGCCGGGGCCGGCGCCGGCGCGCCCGGGACGCCGACAGGGGCGGTCACCGGGTGTGCCCCGGGCGATTCGCCCGCGGACGGGGCAGCCGGCCGATCCTCGTTGTGCATCTGTTCTCCCCTGACGCTGTGATGACTCTCAGGGCAAGCCTAACGCCTCATTCCCCGCAGTGTTCGGACAGCCAGTCCTTCACCGGTTGCAGGGCCCGGGCAAACCCGGCAGCGTCGAAGCGGCCGGTTGCTGACGCGTGATCCAGTTGGTCCTCCACCCTGTCCAGGTGGTCCCCCAGCCGCGGCGGAACGTCGCGGCTGAATTCGTCCAGCTCATCCTGCAGCGCCTCCAGGTCGGAGTCCTCCACGCCGGTCATGAAGCCGAGCGGGACCAGCAGCAGGGAGGCGACGTTTGCGGCCACGGCGGCGCAGGCGTGGTCCCGGCTCTTATAGCTGCCCCAGTCAGCGGCGCCTCCTCCGGATCCCCCGCTCCCGTCAAGGGGGCCAGCCGAGTCCGACGTCGGCGGCTGGCCGGGCGGCGACGTGGCCGGTCGATCGGTGGCGGGGACAGATGCGGGGGGGGTTTCCGCGGGCGCCGTCGCTTCGGTGTCGTCCAAAGCGATGGGGGCGGGCGCCGTCGTCGCTGATTCCGACGTTCGGCTCGCGTCGCTGCAGGACGTCAGCAGGACGGCGGTTGCCATGCCGACGGCCGTCGCCTTCAAAAGGGCCTGCACGATGCTCCTCGCTCCAATCGTCCCCCTGGTCCGGTGCCTCATCAGGTGCAGGCGGCACGGGAAATCCCTTCCATGGTAGGCCAGTGACCCTGAGTGGACACTGGGAGCCGGGAGCGGCCGCCGCGGGCGGTGGACCGGCTTGTCGGTGGTCGACTCGATAAGTTCGGCGACCAGTTCGGCGGTGCGTCCAACTGGCCGGCGGACCGGCAGCCCGTGTCAGCTACAGGGCCAGTTTCCGCCCCGGGGTGGGGATGCGGAGCCGGTCTTCGAGCCCGTTGGCGGAGAACCGGGCGCGGAGTTCTTCGTGGCCTTCGCTGAAGTGCTTCCAGCCCTCGGCGTGGACCGGCACGACGGTGGCCCCGTCCAGTGTGCGCGCCGCCTCGACCGCGGCGTCGGCGGTGAGGGTGAGCGGGGCATTGTCGAAGGCTCCCACCCGGGCGGCTCCGGCGAAGAGCACCGCCGTGGCGATCGGCGCGAAACGTGCCCCGACGGCGTCGACCACGTCCAGCGAGGCGTTGTCGCCGCTGATGTAAACAGTCGGGAGGTCGAACCCTGTTAGTACGAATCCGGTCACGGTGCCGGTCACCGGTTCGCATCCTTCCGGTCCGTGCCGGGCCGGGACGGCGGTGACCGTGACAGTGGGCCGATCGGCGGCCTCGAAAACTGTCCGCTCCCACGGGGCCATCCCGGTAACCGTCGCGAGCCGGTCCGCTGACTCCAGGGTGCCTAGTACCTTGGCGTCGCCGGATTCCACCAGGCGCCGGCCGGATTTATCCAGGTTGTCCGCGTGCTGGTCGTGCGAGAGGAGGATGGCGTCCACCACCGGCAGGTCTGCGACGTGGACGGCGGGCCCGGAGGTTTTCACCAGCGTTCCGGCTGTTGCCGGGTACTCGCCGGGTTCATCAAAGGTGGGGTCGGTCAGGAACATCCAGCCACCGAACTCCAGCAAGGCTGTCGGACCGCCAATGTGGGTGATTGCGGTTTCGTTCATGCACCCATGGTGCCCGACGAAGCCGGAGGTGGACAGAGCGGACGGACACGACGAAGCCCCGCACCCTGAACCAGGACTGCGGGGCTTCGTTTTTGCTGGTGGCTCCGACCGGCGTCGATCCGGTGACCTTTCGAGTAAGAGTACGGCTCTATCGGAGGTTTCTGCGGGATACCAGCATCTTCTATCACCCGTAGTCAGAGCCGTTTTCTGCTGTTTTCCTCTTTCATCGGTTGTCATCGAATCTGCGGAATAGATGCGGGGTTGGACGACAGTCTCAGGCGCGCGTTTGGTCAAAGAATGTGCGCGCCTTAAGGGCGTCGGCTCCTTCGACGAAAAGGTAATCGAAGACTGCGACTCCCGCACCCTTACCATCTAGGACTCCGCAACCTCACTCGGGGTATGCTCTAGACGCTCGGCCGGGAGCCCGCCCCTTTAGCACGGAGGGACGGGCTCCTACTCTCGTCACAGCAGCGAAGGCAGGTCCGCTCCCGCAGCAGGCAACGCTGTCAGTCACGGAGCCTCTTGCCGGAGGTACCGGCGGGAATGGTGAACCGGAAGGTGCCGCCAACATGGTCGTCCCATTCGTCGGATTTCCGCAGTGTTCCGTTCAGCCACCAGTCGACCCCATAGTCGTCGGCAGTGACTAACTCGCCGAGATTCAGCTGTACTTCGGACCCGGGCAGAATGTTCCCCGTGATTTTGAGGGCGTGAATCGCTTCCTTCACTGACCCCGGATGCTCTGGGGTGTAGGCCGCGGCAGCCGGTGCGGCCACAAGCCCGCCGAGCAGCATGGACACAGCAGTGAGTACGGACAGGCAGGCGTTCCGCCAGCCCGGGATTGTCTTCATATCCCCCAACGTTTCTGCCGTCGCAGGCAATCACTATGCAGTTACATCGCCGTATCCGCAGAAGGTACTGCCGATACGGCGATGCCGTTGTCTAAAGGTGTGGCTTTCGATCCAGGTAGCCTTAGCGGCCGGGGGTCAGGCCCGGAGCATGTTCCAAAGGATCAGGTCGTGGGCGTGCCTGGCCTTTTCGTCGCCGCGGAAGTCAGCCTGCTGCACGCCGCCGCCGGTGTTGATGGCGATCGAGGACGTGGAGGCGAACTTCCCGAGCATCGACTTGTTCGACACCATCGAGACGGAACGGATGTTTTTGTACGGCACCGAGGTGATTGCCATCTTGCCGCCGACAAAGCTCTTGTCCTGGATGATCACGCGCTTGTCCGTAATACCGACAAAACCGGTGCCAACACCGATGCAGTCGTAGACGGCAAAGACGGTCTCTCCTTCCAGCAGCCCCTGCTGGATGAGAGCCAACTGCTCGGAGCGGTCATGGACGATCTGGCTCATGCTGGTCCTTTCGCGGGTACGGCGACGTGCTTCCTGTCCTGTTACCGGGAACTATCGGCAGGCATCCGCTTTCCGGTAGTTTCTGTTCCTGTTTCCGGGAACCGTTGGCAGGCATCCGCCTACCGGCACCCCCGCCCACTTACCTGGGCCTTCTTCTTCGTTGGCTCCGAAGGGGTGCCTCTCTGGATACCTCGCTAGCTTCATACACGCTCTGCTGAATAGGCCATCCCGGCATACATGACACGTTGCTGAGGGCGGGCAAAGCGACGGGATTGCATGCTTGGCTAAACCCCCTAGCACCATCTCTGATTCGTACTCCTCATGTCATGGCATTTGAGGTATCGCCTGTCGCCATGACTCTATGGTGCTTCCTTCTAAAGGGAGGCCCGGGCTGGGAGTTGGGGCAGTGGGCCCTGGCAGTGGGTTAGCGGGAGGCAGCAAGGGCACGCGCAGCCCCGGATGGAATGCGGTGCCGGTTTCCCTGTCCAGTAACGGGGTCAAGCCCCGGTATCGAAGGGGTAGTTGGCGTCGAGGATTATGAACAGGTCGATCTGCTCTGGCCCAGCCACCACACCCTCGTCCAGCATTGCGGTGGTTTCCTCGGCCGGCGCGGCCAGAATCCGGGCCCGGACGGGCACCCGGCATTTGCTGCAACGGGCGCCGCGAGCCGCCTAGGTGAGTGAGATGCAGCCGCCGTCGTCTAGATAACGGGGTCCCGCAGCCACGATCCTCGTGAGGCTGCGCTACTGACGATGAAGCGCTGCGGATAGTTCTGGCATCTTCTCGCAGATGTACAGCTGAACGGTTCCTGCGCAAACGTTCTTCAGGTTCGATCAGTTAAATGTCGTGCAGGCCGGCATTCAGCCGACCTGCACGATTCCTGAGAAGGACGTCAGCTGGTCGTCGAGACTGCCTCGCGGGACTTCAGACCCATGATGGCGCGGGTTTCCGCGGGAGTGGCGACCCGGCGACCGACGACCTCGGCCAGCTGCTGGGCGAGCCGGAATGCCTCGAGGTTGCTGCTGATCCGGTCATCGCGGTGGGGCCACTTGAAGTACGTGTCCTCCATGCCGACCCGGATGTGCAGACCCATCAGAGCGGCCAGAGTCGCCAGGTGAGTCGAGGCCCGACCCGCGGCACACACCATGATGACCGCCTCGGGGTCGACATCGCGGATGGCTTCGACGGTTCGAGTCAAGCCTGCCACCATCTGTCGCGGGTTCTCCATCGGGCTGCAGCCCGGCAGCGCCGGCAGGACCAGCCATACGGCGCCGCTCTTGATGAGCCCAGACTTAAACAGGTACCGGTCGGCGTTGGAGACATCCGCATCCGTGTAGACCGCGATCTCCGGAACCGAACCGGCCTCCAGAATCTTGCGGGTCTTCTCCAGCAGGATCGGGGTCGGTTTCACGAACAGAGAATCACCCACGTAGGTGGCGGTACTGTTGATCGGAGCGGCGTCCAGCAGCCCGGACTCCAGGACTTGCTGCATCTTCTCCCACTCGCCGTCCAGAGCCGGAACCAAGCAGGCGTCCACGGGAACTTCGGGGAATTCCTCGTGCAGCGGCGCAATGACGGCCTCGAACCGCTCCGGAGAAAGCACGTTGTAGCCATCCTCATCCCTGACGTGGATGTGGATCGCGCTGGCCCCGGCAGCTGCGACTTCCCGTGCCGATGCCAGAATCTCATCGGGGGTGATGGGCTGGTTCGGGTTCTGGTCGTGACGGAAGAAGGCCCCCGTGATCGCCACTGACACGATCATCTGCTCCGGGATCTCCTCCCACGGCTCCGAGATCGGAGCGTCGTGGTAGCACGTACTCTCCAAGTCCATCACGGTCGGGATGCCGTACGGGCGCCAGATCATCTTCTGGTTCTCCCTGGCTACGCCCTTGGAAACCCGGTTCCAATCGATGTTCGTCATGATGCTCCTTTGGTTTCTTCTCTGAAGTGGGACGCACCGGAGAACCTCCACACAGGTTCCCGTATACGTCCCGACTGCTCTTTATTGAACATTAATTAATGAGTGTGGGTCAAGAGCTTGGTGGTTCATTGCTAACTGCTTACTCCCCTAGGCTGCCCGTAGATCTTGCAACAACTTCGATGCGCCGACTGCACGCGGGCATAACCCTCCGCACCCGCAGCGCCTCAGATAATGCGTGCAGATGCCGAGTCGCGGAAGACCAGCCTCTTATTCGTCGAGCGGATCACTCCGTTTGAAGGCGACGAACGGATCTTCCTGAATATTTTTTAGACGCCTAGTGAGTGCTTACGGCGGTGGCGGCAAGCAGGTCGCGGATTCTGGCCGGTTCAACGATTTCACCGTTGAGCGTGCGGTAGGCGGTCATTCCTCCCCCACCCGCGGACACCTTCCGCAGTGCAGTGAAGAAGTCACTAGGCTGTAGCACCTCAGGCGAGACCGTGCCGGGGCCCGGCACCTCGCCGGCCAGGGCGATCAGCGCGCCGGCGGCGGCTGGTGTGCCCGTGGCATCATCCTGCGGCATTTGGCCGCCTGACTTGAAGACGATGCCCTCCGCTCCGACGCGAACGTCGACGATCAGGCCTGACCCGACCGATGGCCGATCGCGGTACTGGGCCAGGAACGTGTCGAACGTGTCCGACATGACTTTGCCACTGTCTGCAGTGTCGGGCAGCCTCGACAGGAGCCAGCCAAGGTGGGTGAAGTCCTCGGGGATGAGACCGCCTCGATTCACCACGCGTGTCGCCCGGGTGAACAACGGGAGGGTGAGAACCTCGGGATGGCTCAATGTCAAGACCAGCTGCTCGCCAATCGGCTCGGGGAACTCGACGCGTTGCGGATTCAGCGCCTCCCATGCCGGTGTTCCCCCGAACTCGGGGATGGCTGTCGCGAATGAATGCGCGAAGTGCGGCACGACCGCGCCCGACATGTCGTTGGCATCGACACACCAGGTGATGTCGACACTCGCTTCGCCCGGCGGGAGTGCGTCGAGTGCGAGCCGGACCAGCACGTTCGTCGTTCCCGGGGCGGATCCCATGCCAATGAGGGCAGTCACGCCGGCCTTCACTGCTGCATCGTTCCGCTGGAGCAGCAGGGCCGTCGCGTCTGCGTCGTCGCAGATATCAACGTAGTCCGTGCCGGCCGCGATGGCTGCGTCGAGGATGATCGGGCCGAGCTTGAAGTATGGACCCGTGCAATTCAGCACCAGATCAGCGTCTGCAAGAACACGGTGCAGCACGTCTGCTTCCGCGATCAGATCGAACTGCCGCAGCTCTACTGGATGGTTTCCGGCGACGATCGCCTCTGGATCGCGGAAGGCGCGATCGCAGGCGATGATTCGCATCGCTTCCCTTGCTCGTCCTAGTCCCCGCAGCACTCCGGATGCCTGTGCACCAGCGGCGCCGAGAAGGACAATTCGTTTTTCTGACATAGCCCTACCTTTGGTTTGGTTGTCGCCCCGCAGAGTGGCAACGGTCGTACATTTGTCGGCTGATTCCGGATCGTTCCGGTTCAAGGCCCGGAACTGCCTCGTCCGGGTTGTTGAGCGAGGTCAGGAGGTTGCCGCGGCGCGCAGTGCAGAGGTAGCGGCCTCGTCGACAGCCAGCCCGTTTGGCCCGTCGGTGAAGACGACTCCGTAGGTGGCGGTGGCGTGCTCGCGAGTCTCCCATCGCTCGTTGACATCGTGAAGGACCAGGGCAGGGTCCCGGTCGAGGGGAGAGCCGTAGCCTCCACCGGAGGCGTCGATCCCGATGATAGTCTCGCCCGGCTGAAGGTGGACCGTGGCGGCGTTTGGCAGGCGTTCCCGGGTACCGTCGGCCCGCTCAATCCACGACTCGGCGCGGCGGCCATTCTGCCCGTTGGCGACCCCCTTTGCGGGCTCGACCTGGCCGTCGCAGAGGTAGATCACGGTTACCGGCCCGTTCGTCGGCGTGTAGGCGAGTTCGAACGCAGGGCCGCCGCGGAACCTTCCCGCCCCGGCCGAGTCGGGAAGGATGCGCATGTAACGGTGTCGGATCGGCATCTTGATCTCATCGATCTCCACCGAGTCTCGGTACATGAGCCCGCTCACGCACGGAACGCCGTAGGTCAGCCACCCGTCGGCGAACGGACTTGCCGGTCCGCCGTTTGCGGTCACGCACACCTGATTCACGAAGGCGCTGTCCGTTCGATGGTCCATGCCCGAGAGAGTTGCGTAGCCAACACCGACACCGACGGCGCCTTCCGCTACACCATGGTTCCCGCCGAGCTGCACGAACGCCGCGCCGACGGCGTTGATGAGGCGATCGGTGACGTTCGTGGTCGCGACCGAGCAACTGTGCGGGAATTTCGGCTTGCCGACCGCCGAACCCTCATTCATCGCGATCCGTACCCGGCGAAATGCACCGGAGTTTTTCGGGATGTCCGCCGTTAGTGCGTTAAAGATTCCACCGAACACTGCCGCTGCCGTCGTCGACTCGGTCAGGTTCAGGCCGCAGTCGACGTTCGGACCGTTCTCGGTGAGATCGACGTCGATCATCCTGTCGTGAGGATTGATGTCGATGATCACGGAGAAGTCGAGGCCGTCGGGAAGGTATGGCTCGAAGGCGTCGTGCCGGCCGGTGTTGCGAATCGTCGCCGCCGGCAGTTCGGCGATGGCTGAGGCCATAACCGTTTCCGAATAGTCCAGCCAGTCCTTGATGAACTGCTTGACCCGATCCATGCCGTACTTGGCAACGAGTTCCTTCAGCCGACGCTCGGCGACGCGGGCCGCGCCCAGCTCCGCCAAGAAGTCTCCATACCACTGGGACGGCACCCGGATGCGCGAACGGCACATTCGGATAACGTCGTCGATGTTCTCGTAGCCCGACTGCACCTTGACGACGGGGAATATTACCGCGCCCTCTTCGTAAACGTCCCGGGCGGCGGCGTGGTATGTCGTCGGAATCGAGTTTCCGACATCGGCCTGATGGGCCTTGGCGACGGCCGTGAAGAGATGCTCACCGTCGATGACAACCGGGACCAGGACGGTGTGGTCGGCCGCGTGCGAGTTACCGGTGTACGGGTCGTTGTCCAGGAAGGCATCTCCCGCGCACAGATCGGGATGCGCCCGGCGCATTGCCGCGGCTTGGAGTTGGGTGCCGTAGATGTGCACCGGCAGGCCCTCGGCGGCGGCCAGCAGTTCGTCCTCGCTGGTCAGGATGGCGCACGAAAAGTCGCGCGCACTGTTGATCACCGCAGACCTGGCGGAGCGCAGCAGGGTATTGGTCATCTCGCGGACAATGCCGTCGATCTTGTTTGCCATGATCGCGGTTTGCACGGCGTCGAAGGTCGGCGGTGCGGTCAGTCCCTTGCCTGCCGAACCTTGGGTTTCCGTGGCTTCGAATGCGGGGGCGCTCATGCTGCTCCCTCCTCAATCTGCAGTAGGTAGTTGCCCGCGTCGGATACCCGGGCAGCCATGCCTGGGAAAATGACAAGGGTGGTGGTGGGTTCTTCGACGATCGCGGGGCCCAGCACTCGGGCCCCGGGACGGAGGTCGTCCGGCTTGTACACGGGTGTGTCCACCGATCCGTGCTCACCGAAGTAGCACGTGCGCGAGCGGGTCGACACGGCCTCGTGGTCTTCACTGGACTGGCGCGAGTCCTTCACGCCGGGCAGTTCAATCGTGATACGTGCCGTCCAGTTGAGGAACTCGATATCACTGCCGATGTCGCGTACGGCATAGACGCGTTCGTGTAGATCATGGAAGGCGGCGAAGAGCGCTTCTTGGTCCTCATCGTTGTAGAACTGGTCGCCCGGCAGCGGAACATCGATAGACCAAATCTGGCTCTGGTAACGGGCTTCGACGCTGTACTCAACACGGTAGTACGGGTAGTGGTCCCCGAAACCGGCAGCGAAATCAGTCAACGACTCGGTGAGGCCGTTGAGCACTCCGTTGACGCCCTGGGCGTCAAAGCCGTGCGCAGTCGTGATAAGTGCTGCGGATTGCTCCTTCACAATGTCGGCGAAGTGCATGCCGGATGCCGACAGCGCCGAGGCTAGCTTCGGCAGCACGACGCGCTTGCAGCCGAGCTCCTGCGCGATCTGCATGATGTTGAGCCCGGCAGCGCCGCCGCCTGCGACGAGGGTGCTCTCCTGCGGGTTGAGCCCCTGCCCGATCGTGATCTCGTGAACGGCCTTGACCATCGACTGGCTTGCGATGGTGATGATGCCCCACGCTGTCTCCTCGATCGTCAGGTCGAGTTTGCCCGCCACCTGGCCCACAGCTTCGCGGGCCGCAGCTGCATCGAGGGTCATCCGGCCGCCCAAGAAGTAATCCGGGTCGAAGAAACCGAGAACACAGGCCGCATCTGAAACCGTGGGCTCAAGTCCGCCGTTGCCGTAGCAGGCGGGGCCGGGCTCGGAACCCGCGGACTGCGGGCCGACGCGCAGCAACCCGCCGCTGTCGACCCAGGCGATGGATCCACCGCCGGCTCCGAGCGAACGGATGTCGACGGAGGAGATACCGAGCAGATCGCCTTCCCACTGGGGACCGATCCAGGTGTCGCGTGTCTTGACCACGGCCCCGTCTCGGGAGATCCCCACATCGAAGGTCGTTCCGCCCGTATCTGCGACGATGATGTCCGCGCCGAGATCCTCAGCCCCGGAATAGTGCAAAGCTGCCAACGGTGCCATGGAGGGGCCGCTGCGCGCCGCGTGGATCGGGGACTTAATGACCTCCTCAATGCTCATGACACCACCGAGGCTGGTTGAAACGAGGATGCGATCGGTGTACCCGAACGCACGCAGGTCCTGTTCCAGTTCCCGGAAGTGCCGCTGCATTAGCGGCTTCAACGAAGCGTCGATCGCCGCAGCCGAGGTACGTCGGTATTCCCGAATGATCGGGGCGATTTGGTGGGACAGGGTCACCGGAACATCGGGAGCCAGCTCCTTAATGATCTCGGCAGCACGCAACTCATGGGCGGGATTGACCACGGACCACAAGAACGCGACAGCGATCGCCTCCATACCGTCAGTCAGGAGCTGCTCGATGGTGGCGCGCAGGTGCACCTCGTCAAGCTCATCCACGACGTTTCCATCAGAATCGATGCGTTCGCGAACCCCCGCGGTGCGGCGGCGAGGGATGTACGGCTCCGGGTAGGGCTTCGAGAAGTCGTGGCCATCGTGCTTGCCACCCTCCTTGAGCACGAGCACGTCCTCGAACCCCGCCGTGGTCAGCAATCCCGTCTTGGCGGTGTTACGTGTCACGATGGCGTTTGTTGCCCGAGTCGTCCCATAAATGAACAAGTCCGTGTCGGCAATGAGTTCCTTCGCCGTCAATCCCAGCTGCTCCGCAGCGAAGCCCAATGCCTGCGACATGCCCGTAAAGACCCGATCATGCGTCGTCAGAGACTTCCCGATCAGCGGTTGAGGGCCCCCGCGCACGACGACATCGATGAAGGTTCCGCCCGTGTCTGCCGATATCTGGTATCCCATCCGGCACTCCTTCGTCCTAATGGTTTGCCACGCCATCTCCGACGTGTTTGAGCCTATTCTTTAACGTTAAGTAAGGAAGTGTCAAGGAACACACTGAGATCGCTGTTCCGCGATACTGATGCTTGACGGCGCGCCCGTCCCGTACAATATTGAATAAGAGTTAAACGTGATGAATGTGTAGCGATGCCAAGGAGGCGCCGTGAGCCTGTTGGACGAATCAGCGATGCCGATGCCGTTCCCTACCCTGCCCGAGGCACTGGAACATTGGGCGGTTAAGAGTCCAGGGCGGATGGCTTTGACCGCCGGCCCCGAGGAACTGACCTACGCCCAGCTTTCCGAACTTGTCGGCCGGTGCCGGTCCTGGCTGCGCGCGCAGGGTGTCTCTGCCGGCGATCGCGTCGTCATCGTGGGATTTAATACGACTTCGTGGGTCGTCCATTATCTCGCGGTGCTGGGTCTGGAGGCGGTCATCGTGCCTGCGAACAACCGCCTAAGTCCCAGGCAGTTCGCGGATCAGGTCGCAACGCTCGGTGCCACACTTGTTCTGCGGGACGAGGACCACGCTGAGCTCTCCTCTGGCGTCGTCGGGGTTCCCGTGCATGATCTGCACCATGAGCTGCCTGGAGAGCCGTTGCCGCTGACGAGCCCATCGCCGAAGGCTGCCGCATTGATCAGCTTCACTTCGGGAACCACGGGTCGTCCGAAGGGTGCGACTCTGACGCACGACGCGCTCGCTCAAGCGTCGTGGGCGTTCGTGCGGGTTATGTACACCGGGCCGGAGGAATCGACCCTCGTCGTGGTTCCGCTCTTTCACAACACGGGTTTTGTAGACCAGTTAGGTCACATGCTGTTGGTGGGCGGTCGAACGGATCTGTTGCGGAAGTACAAGACCGCCTTGGTGATCGAAGCACTTCGGGCCCGCCCGGTGACTTATCTGGCGGCGGTGCCGAGCATCCACCGGCTCATCATGCTGGCCGAGGGCGCCGATGAGGCGCTCGAGCCTATGCGGATTCTGCTATATGGTGGCTCGCCCATGCCGGCAAGCTGGATCCATGAGTACTTGGAACGGTGGCCGAAACTGCGCCTGTATCACGGCTACGGCTTGACAGAATATGGGTCGGCCATTTCGTTCCTCGGGCCTGAGCACGCCGCTTCGCGGGGAGAGTCCGTCGGCCATGCGGTCCCCGGCACGAGCATCCGCATCGTGGGCGAGGACAACCAGGACGTCGCGCCCGGCGAAGTCGGCGAACTGCTTGTTCAGGGCCCGACCATGATGAAGGGTTACTGGCAGCAGCAAGAACTGACCGCCGCGAAAATCACGGACGGCTGGCTCCGCACTGGGGACCTGGCCCGCGTCGATGAGGAGGGCTTTTACTACATCGAAGGCCGGGTCGACGACGTGATCAATCGGGGCGGCGAGAAGATTCTTCCCACTCACGTCGAAGGGCTAATTGCGGAGGACGCCGCGGTGGCTCAGAGCATCGTCTTCCCGCTGCCCGACCCCATCCTGCAGCAGCGCGTCTACGCTGCCGTAGAGAAGAAGCCCGGCCAGCACTTCGATGAGGATCGAATCATGCGACATGTCCAATCCGCCCTTCCGGACTACGCGGTGCCTGAACGGATTTTCGTCTCCGATGCATTGCCGCGGACGGCAAGCGGCAAGATTGACCGCCGTGCAACGGCGGAGCATTTTTCCGCGCTCGTGATAAACGTAAAGTAAGGCAACACCAAGGGCCGCCCTGGGAGGGGACAACATGACGACGACAACCCAACGTCGGGTACCGAAAAAAACACCCGGGCGAACTAACGGTGATGCACGGGGCCAGGTCGGACGGGACCGCGTCATGGCCGAAGCGACCAAGATGTTCCTCACTGTCGGGTACGCAGGCACGAGCTTGAAACGGATCGCCGCCGAACTAGGTGTTTCCGCTCCCGCCCTGTACTGGTACTTCCCGTCGAAGGAGGATCTATACATCGAAGTCATCGAGGCTTCGATGCGCGATTTCGTTGATTTCGTCCGGGCGGCCACGACATCGACGGATCCCGCCGAGCAGCTCGAGCAATTGGTGCGAGCTCACGTGATTTGGCAGCTTGACCAGACGGAGTCCGCTCGTGCGTTCGACCTAAGCCGCGTTCAGAGCCCAAATATCCCGGCCGAACGGTTCGAGCCGACGCGCCAACTCCAAATCGAGTATCGCGGCGACGTGCGACTTCTGTTGCAGCGGGGCCAGACCCTCGGTGTCTTCGACATCGACGATCTCAAGGTGACGGCCTCGGCGATCATCACCCTCTGCGAGTACTCCCACACTTGGTTCAACCCCCAAGGGCCGCTGACCAGCGCCCAAGTGGCGGACAAGATGGTCGACCTCGCCCGCAGGATGGTCGGGGTCAAGGCCATCGAGCATGAGGCCGGCTAAGCTAGCCGGCTCCCGTATACGAGCTCTATTTAGCACCACAGTACGATCAATCAACTGCCTTGGGTGGCCGTGGCCACCAACTCAAGGCCAGGACATCACCTGGAGGATATATGAGCACCGAATCCACACGGCAACTGCTGCGCGAATACCACGAGGCGTGGGGGCGCGGGGACCAAGAGGCCGGCATCGCTTTTTTTGCCGATGACGTCGTTGTCCACATGGGTGGGAACGGGCCGCTCGCTGGCAAGTACCACGGCCGTGACGCCTTCGTAAACGACTGGATTGGCCGTGTGAATGACTACGTGGATCGCTGGGAAGTCGGGGACGAGGACGAGATCCTGCTCGTCGGTGATGACGGTGTGCTCATGATGGTTCATGAGGTCTGGGGTAAGGGCGATCGGTCGGTCAAGACGGATCGCTTGGGCTTTTATCGCTTCAAAGAAAATAAGATCGTCGAGTGCTACTTCAGCGACATGAACCAGCCCGAAGTAGACGCCTTCTTCGGTGACCTCAGCTGAACTGAGGCTTTCGCTCGAGAACACTTGGTGTAGATGTAGCCCGGACCTCGCTCCGGGCTACATCTTCGCTTTAGGGGTCGCCCGGATCCACCCAGGGGTGACTCATATTTCTTCCGCAAGGGATCCGGCCGCCTTAAGTGGCGTGTCTCGACTGTCAGGTCGCGGAGCATGGCGAAGAGGGCAGGGCAGCGGCGTCTGGCCAAGGGAATCAACGCCTGTTTGCTGCGTTTCCCCTCGGCGCGTTTCCGGCCTTAGCACCCTTCTGACTCGAAGGGATGGCTGCCGAGGATTGAAGTAGTCGATCTCCCGGTCACCGGTGCGGATCCGGAGTAGAAATCCATCTCCTGCGGAGGCGAAGTCCTTGCCGACGGTCGCGGTGACGATATGAACTTCCGTCCTGAGGCTGCCCGCCGGCGTGAGGGCAGGACGAAGAGTAGAGCCCTAGAGGCCCACTGCGTGGTAACTATCCTGAGCTTGGAAGGCCGTACTGCTTCCAGTCACGTCAGCAGTTGGGTGGACCGGTTCGAGCCAGCCCCGTCGGCTTTGATGTTTCTGACGGGAGGCGAGCGATCCGGGTGCGCGAGTTCTTGGCCGCAGGACCTGCCATAGCCGCGGCGCAGATGACGGCGCCGAGGAGTGAGAGGCGGCCGCCATGATGTCAAGACGGCCGCCCCCGACTGGTCAGGAAAGCCGTACTGTAAGTCCCTCGCAGTTGCGATGCCGGTCGGAAAAGACCCACTCCGGCTCTCCGACGATCTCGATTTTCTCGGCCCGCTCGGCGAGGACATCGAGCACAGCACGCATCTCAATCCGTGCGACGGCCTGCCCGCAACAGCTGTGGGTGCCCGCTCCGAAAGCGATGGCCATGCTGGCTGACGGTGGGCGAGTCCAGTCGAATCCATCAGGATCGCGAAAGACCTCCGGATCGCGGACTGCTGCCCCAAGAATGAACCGAACCATGGTGTTGGGAGGAATCATGAATCCCCGGATTTCGTAGGGTTCAGTGGTGTATCGATCGACGAGCACCTCTGGCAGGGCACGCCGGAACGCCTCGTTGATGATTGCGGTACGCGTGTCAGGGTCTTCCCGATAGGCCTTCCATGCCTCTGGATAAGCGGCCATGTCGGCCAGTGCCGAGGCCATGGTGTAGCCCGGGTTGTGGGCGGCGGATCCCCACAGAATCTGCAGCGATTCTTTGAGCTCCCGATCGGTCAGGCCACCCTCGTCCGTGATCCTGATCATCTCGTCGAGGAGCCCTTCACCGGGGTTCTTTCTCTTCTCCTTGATCAAGCGATCCGCGTTGAACATCATGAACCCGAAACCGTCCCAGGCGCGGGTCTTCTCCTCGTCCGTCGGTTCCCAGCCGAGCGCGTCCATCGTCTGGTTGGTGGCCAGGATGTAGGGCATGCCGTCCTCACGGGGAATCCCCAACACAGCGGCCATGGCGTCCTGGGCCGGCTGCACGCCAAGCTCTCGGTGTGCATTGATGATGCCGTCCGGGCCTACTCTGTCGAGCGCCGCCCGAGCTGTCTCAGCGGCGACATCGCCCATGCCCTTAGCGGCCTTGGGCGTGAGCCACTTGCGGAAGGACTTATGGATCCGGCTGTGCTGCTCCCCTTCGGTGAGCAGCACAGAGTGGAGGTTGGAGGCCCACGGACTGTCACCGATGCCGGCCGGCGGCACGGCCACCAGCGACGTGCTCTTGAGGTGTTCGGTGACGTCCTCGTACCGCGTGATGACAAACGAGCCGTCCTCGAGCTTCAGGACCGGGTACTCTTCGCGCACTCGTGCGAACCAAGGCCAGGGCGCCTTGATGAACTCCGGGTCGCGCCAGGGCAGGAGGTCTTCGTCGGCGGATGGTGTGATCGCATGCTGCGTCGTTGTCACAGTGTCTCCTCTATCGGTGTTTTGATCTGCGGGACTGTGCCGGACGCCCGCGGGCTGCCCGTGTGCCAGTTGAACGCACAGACCGTCGCGTCATGCTCAACGCTGGCCACCGTGGTGCGTGGCTTGGATGGGCGTCGGCGCTGATGTCGTCAGCCGGGCATCTCACCGGCACCTCTTGAATACATGTTAAGTGGATCACACGCCTTTCGTCAACGCACAAGCATGCGATCGATTCTTGCGTACACAGCAATGTTGCGGCGTTGTCGCCGTTCTCCATGGGATGTTCAAGACCATCCCCTAACAAGCGATAACGAGTGGCTGGGTGTCGTCTTGAGAGTGCCGGAGCGTACGCGAGTCCATAATCACTCGAGGGCGATGCTCCCGAGCCGCAGTGGCGGCCCCGCCTCAGCTGCCGTGGCAGGGGTGGTGCCAGCACTCGACCTAGTACCGCGTCAGGTAACTCTTACGCGTTTGATGGTTGCGGCCCGGGTGATGACCTTGCGAAGTCGTGGGTCGGTGGCATGGCGGCTGCCCCAAGCGATGTAGCGACGGTGCCATCCAGGGCGAAGTAGCTCAGCCCGGTCAGCCGGAGGCGCCCGGCATGCTGGGATCTGGGTCAGACCCGGGCCGGCAGGTGCTGTTGCGCCCAGGCTAAAGACCAATCCTTCAGTGGTGTCTGGAAGTCGAGCTGCAAGCCGGGAGCCAGTGCCATGCGTCCTTCGCGCAGATCGTCGAGGAGGCGTTCGGCTTCCAGCGAAGGGTAGTCGAGGTAGCCGCGGTCATCGCCGCCATAAAAGGTATCGCGCCGCCACTTATTGAGCGGTGCGTTGGCAGCAAAGCGGGCCGGTAGGTCTGGGTTCGCGAGGAAGGGGCGGCCGAATGCCACGGCATCGACGCTGCCCTCCTGCACGACGCGAAGGGCGCTCTCCCGGTTGTAGCCGCCTGCACCGATCAAGCGGCCGCGGTATTTCTTGCGCGCCCACGAGCTGTCGATGATCGGTGTCTCACTAGACTCGGCTGCCGCTTCATCTCCTGCGATGCGCGGCTCGACAAGGTGGACATAGGCAAGGGCGCGCGGAGAGAGGGCTTCGAACACGTAGGTGTAGAGCCCGATCGGGTCGGTGTCGAACATGTCCTGAAAGATGCTACTGGGTGAGAAACGGACACCGACCCGATCTGCCCCCACTACGTCGATCAACGCGTCGACAGCCTCTAGCAGCAGACGCGCGCGGTTCTCGATGCTGCCGCCGTAGCGGTCCGTGCGCTGATTGGCGCTGTCGTGGAGAAACTGATCGATGAGGTAACCGTTGGCTGCATGCAGTTCCACACCATCAAAGCCTGCTGCCCGAGCGTGACGAGCAGCCACCGCGAATTGTTCCACGATGGCTGGGATCTCATCGGTTTCGAGCGCACGAGGCGTGACGTAGGGAACGGGCCCCTCATGGCTGGAGGTAAAGCCCGACGCGGCGATCGACGACGGGCCGACAGGGATCTTGCCTTCTGGCTGGAGGGTGGGGTGAGAGGCCCGTCCCGAGTGCCACAACTGGGCGACAATGCTCACGCCTTCCTCGTGCACAGCCTCGGTGATAGGTTTCCACGCCTGTGCCTGGGCGGTCGTCCATAGGCCCGGGATGTCCGGATCGGCCACACCTTCGGGAGATATCGCAATCCCTTCCGAAATGATCAACCCCGCCGATGCTCTCTGGGCGTAGTACAGCTGGGCCGAGGGGCCGGGACGGCCGTCGGCCCAGGGCTCGGCTGCGTGTCATGGGCGACATGATGATGCGGTTGGACAACGAGAAGGCACCGAGGTCTATCGGTTCAAAAAGCGACTTTTCATTCATGTCAATCTCCGTTCACGTGCAGTTGTGGTGTTTGCCCGACGATGCTGCCCGTCGACGTCAGTAAGAAGGCCGGAGCCGGTAAATCGGCGTTACTAGATGTGTTCATCGTCTTACTGGATTCCGGCCGTGGCCCACGGGCGACCTTGACCCTCAGTTGTTCAAGCGGAGGGGCAGCTTGGTGAAGTGGCGGGAGAAGTCGGCGTTGTTCATTTCGAAGGGACCGGCCAACTCGATGGAGGCGACCCGGGACGCGACCGCCTCGAAGATCGTGCGTGCCTGGGCGCGCGCATAGCCTTGGCCAGCGCAGGTGTGCGGACCGAGGCCGAAGGAGAGGTTCTTGCTGTGTTCCTGCGGCCGTCGGAAGTCGAACCGGTGCGGGTCCTCGAAGAACTCCGGGTCACGGTTCGCGGCGCCGATCATATACCGGATGCGGGACCCGGCCGGGATCTGCACGCCGCGGATGGCGACGTCCTCCAGCGTAGTGCGATAGAAGGACAGCTCGGGCGGGTCGTATCGGACGACCTCGTTGATGATGGCGTCCCGGGTCTCTTCGTGGTCCCGGAACGCCGCATAGACCTCGGGTAGTTCCGCGAAGACGCGCAGGCCTGCGGCGATGAGGTAGCCGATGTCCATGTGGCCGAGGCTATAGAACATGAGGGCGGTGGCCCGCATTTCCTCGGCTGACATCTTGCCCTCGCGTTCGGCTTCCAGCAGGGCGTCGGTGAGGCTGTCGGAGGGTGTACTCCGTCGGGCTTCCAGGAACGCGTCCGTGCGCTGGCCGAGCTTGTCGAAGCCTTCTGCGGCCTGTTCGAGCGTTCCCGGCCGTGGCCGTGCCGAGAGCATCGGCATCGTGTCCGCCATCTCGGTCATCACCTCGGTGGCGTCCGCGTCGTCGACCTGCAGCACGCGGCACATGGTGCGGTGGGTCGGCAGGATCGACAGGTCGAGCCAGCCGTCGAGGGTGTTCTCCTGCATCTGGTCGAGGATCTCGTGGGTGACGGAGGCTGTGGTGGTGACCCATTCGCGCACGGCCTTCGGGGCGAACCACTTGGTCGTCAGGCGCCGCAGGCGGGTGTGATCAGGAGCGTCCCTGCCAATGATCGTGGAGCTGGCCACCGACCAGGGGCCCGCCGCATCCCAGCCGGGTTCGACGGACATGCAGGCCATCGGCCCAAACTCCATGACGTCGTCGTAGCGCGAGACCACATAGTCGCCCGTGTCATCGAGCAGTACCGGCACCTCGGCCTGTGCCCGTGCATACCAGGGGTTCGGATCCCGTTCGAACTCGGGATCGTCCCATGGGTAGTACTCGTAGGCGGACAACTGCCCCTCCCCCGGTGGGAGGGTTCGGCACCCGTTAAGTGCCACCCCGCCGAATCGGTGGGCTGAGCGGTCCTCGCTAACGGATTGAGTGAGTGGTGCTGTGTTTTCCATGGATGCCTCCGGATCCTGTGTTCTCGATGTCACCGGGTTTGAGTGTCCTCGTTGACGCGGCCTGCCGGCGTTGCTGCGCTCGGGTCATCGGTAGTCATTTGGCCGGTCACTGGCGGAGGTGCGGTCGCAGCGTGGCGCCCAAGCGTCTGATATCGTGCCGGGTTCTTGCTTCGTAGGATCAGTGCCTCGATCACCCCTGCGACGAAGGCACCGCCGGAGACCAGCAGCAATCCGAGGTTTTCGCCGGGCTGGCCGCCCACGACGAGATCGAAGTTCATCATCGCGAAGATCGTGAGGGCCGCGAGGGCGCACCCGGCAATCGTGGGGGCGATGAGGATGTTCCAGATGTTCTCCCCTTCGGCACGACCTTCGCGACGGAACCAGGCGATCACCGAGAAGCTCACCAGCGACATGAGGACGAACACCCCCATGTTTCCGAGGCCGGCCATCTGTGCGTAGAGGGTCGACGGGTCACTGCCATTGAGCGCAAAGAAGAGCAATCCGAGAGCCGCAACGACTGAGATGGCGACAGATGCTCGCGAGGGTGAGCGGAAGCGCGGATGCGCGCGGGCGAAGTATCTGGGCAGGGCTCCGTCGGCGCTGAGGTTAAACAGGTAGCGCGTCGAGGTGTTGTGGATCGACAAGATGGCCGCGATGGCCGCGGTCAGGATCAGGACGCTGACGGTGTTGGTGAACCAGGGACCGATGAATCGATCGGCGGCAACCGCGAACATCGATTCGGGTGCGGTGCCGGCGACCTGCTCTGCTTCATCACCGAAGGCCAGCACCATGACCCAGACCGTGACGGTGTACAGCACGCCGATGAAGATGACGGCGATGTAGGTGGCGCGGCCGATGGTCTTTTCCGGATTTTTGACCTCATCGCGGTAGAGCGCCGTCGCTTCGAAACCCACGAAGACAAGGAGGGCAAACAGGAGTGCGACCGACGCCTCACCGCCGGTGAACTCTGCAAGGTTGAACGGCTTCAGGTCGATGCCATCAGCACCGCCCTGGCCGAGGACGGCTATGTCGAAGATGATGGTGAGTCCGACCTCGACCGCCATGACCCACATGAGCACTTTGGCCGAGACATCCACATTGAAGTATCCGACGAACGCCACCAGGACCCAGACCGCGAGTGCGCCAATCCACCACGGGATTTCGGGTCCACCGAACGAGGAGATCAACCCGGTGACCGTCAGGCCGGCGAAGCAATACACGCCCATGCCGATGATGGTGTAGGAGACGCCGGCCAGAAAGGCGCTTCCCAGCCCCATCGGACGGCCCAAACCGCTGGCGATGTAGGCATAGAAGGCGCCGGGCCTGGACATCCGCCGAGTCATGACGACATAACCGGCAGCAAAGATCAGCACCAGCACGGTTACCGCGAGGAACGCCACGGGCGCAGTCGTCCCGGACACCATGATCGTTAGGGAAAAGTACCCCGCAAGGCAGACGAGCGGGGACGAGAAAGCAAGCACCGTCAGCACAAGCTGCAGGGTGGTCATCTGTCCGCTCAGGCGCCCGTGAGCCCCCATAGGGGCGGGCAACGGGCCGGAGGAGGATGCTCTTTGGGTCTTCATAGTGGGCTCGCCCTTCCGAGAACGGCCCATCCGCTCTCGCCCTTGGTTAATTAATGAACACTAAATAAAGGAGAGTGTCAAGGCTCACACTTCGGTAGGGCCTGTGGTCCAAGGGGATCGCTTCCGATCGCCTAGAAGAGTACACCACCGTCACCCCCCTTTACAGACGTTCAATAGATGCGTTAGCGTCTGCCCATACGTGACACGTTCACGCAGGGGCCTGGAGGGATGTATGGGCGCGGTGATTCGTTGCTTGTGGACTCCCATGCTGATTGCGCGCTGGTCGAAATGAAAGCCGAGGAAAAATGTCTCTTGAAAACAAGGTCGTCGTCGTTACCGGTGCAGGATCGGGGATGGGACGGGCAATGGTGGAGGAGTTCACCGTCAAGGGCGCCCGAGTGGGCGCCCTTGACATCAACCTTGAGCGAGCCCGGGAGACAGTGGACAACCTGCCGGGCGGCGCAGTGGCCGCTGCCATCCAGGTCGACATCAGTGATCCAGATTCGGTGTCGCGAGCGATCGCCGAGGTCACCGAATGGGGCGGGCGGATAGATGTGCTGTGCAACAACGCCGGCATTATCGACAGCTTCCGTCCGGCCCACGAGATTCCGCTGGATGAGTGGCACCGGACCATCGCCGTGAATCTCACCGGCCCGTTCCTGGTCTCCCGGGAGGTGGTCCCGGGCATGCTCGAGCAGGGCGGAGGGGTCATCATCAACACCGCGAGTATCGCCGCGCATAGTGCCGCCGGTGGAGGCACTCCGTACACCGCCGCCAAGCATGGCGTGCTCGGCCTGACCCGCCAGCTCTCGTTCGACTACGGCAGGCGGGGAATCCGCGTCAACGCCATTTCCCCCGGTGCCACGCGCACGGGGTTGACCCTGCCCGAGGGGGGCTCCGACACGCTTCCGGACTCGGAGATCGAGATCGCCAGAACCCCCGCCCAGCGGTGGGGTGAGCCGGTGGACATCGCCAGGCTTGCAGTATTCCTGGCGAGTGAGGACTCCTCGTTCATCCATGGCACCGACATCGCGATCGACGGTGGATGGCTCACGGCAGCGCGCAACCCGATCTAGTCGTCGCGTGCCCGGTCGCGGCGCCCGATCATGCCAGGCCGGCCATGGGGGCGGCGGCTCGGTGATGTGCACGTGGACCACGGTCCCGGAGTGCTTCCCCCTCCCCTATTTGATCCCCAACACAAAGGAACTTGACCATGGACCAGACTATTTATCCCCGCCTGAAGGACCGCGTCGCCATCGTCACCGGAGCCGGGCGCGGCATCGGAGAAGCCATCGCCCACCGCTTGGCCGCTGAAGCGGCTCAGGTCATCGTCGTGGGCCGGACGGTCCAGAACATCCAAGAGACCGCATCCAACATCCAGCGGGCCGGAGGCCGTGCCGTCGCAATCAGCGCTGACATCGCCTCTCCGGCCGAGGTCGAAGGTATCTACCAGACCGTCATGGACCGGTGGGGCCAAATCGACATCCTGGTGAACAACGCCGCGGTCTTCGACGAGCCCACCTTCATGGAACTAGACCTCGGGGCGGTGGAGCGCACGTTCCAGACGAACGTCTACGGAACCTTCCTGATGTCCCAGGCGGCCGCCCGTCGAATGATCGACGCCGGCGGCGGATCGATCGTCCACATCTCCTCGATCGACGCCCTCGGCGCGGACGGGCCGGTCACGGCCTATACCGCCACGAAGGCCGCGGTGGTCAGCATGGCGCGCACCATGGCCATGGAGCTATCCCCACGGGGCGTGCGGGTCAACTGTGTGGCCCCGGGCTTCGTTAACACGGACATGGTGCACAAGACCTCGACCCCCAAGGTCCTCGATCACATGCTCAACGACTTCAAACGCGTCCCCATCCGCCGCCTGGTCGAACCCGGGGAGATCGCCTCCGCCGTAGCCTTCCTGGCCTCCGACGACGCCACCGCCATCACCGGCTCCAACCTCCTCGTCGACGGCGGAGTCACCGCCAACCTCTACGTCATGGAGACCCTCCCTGAGGAGATGATCCCGTTGGGGACGGTACAGCCTGCCACGACTGGGGCGGAGCCTGTCGTTTGAGCCACTGTCGCGCAACGTGATTCTGTCCTGCTGTACTGTCCTGGTTCTGGTATGCGGTCGCCAGGAGTTCCGACCCCGGAAGACCGCCGCCTGGACTGAGTCAGAAGCAGATGGTGGTCACGTTTCCGCCCGGGCCATCGCCAGTCATGTCGGTATTGAGCGCCGAGCGGATCGATCTCCGCGAGCCCGTAGCTGGCCGCGTAGAGACGGAGAGGGGCCTTCCGGAGTAGTTCTTCCGGAAGGCCCCTCTCGTTGTTGCCTTGGGCCGTGAGTGATGCGGACCTGGGATCTGTTTACTTGGCGGTGTAGCCGCCGTCGATGGCGTGGTCGGCGCCGGTGGTGTAGCTGGACTCGTCCGAGGCCAGGTAGAGGGCCAGGTGGGCGATTTCCTTGGAGTCGCCGAACCGCCCGATGGGAGTGTCGGTAACGTCGAGGTCCAGCTCGGCGATCATGCTTGTGTTGACCTCACCTGGGGCGATCGCGTTGACGCGGATGCCGAAGGGTGCCAGTTCCAGCGCGGCGGCCTTCGTCATGCCGCGCACGGCCCACTTCGAGGCGGTGTAGGCGAAGTTGTCCGCTATGCCGACCATGCCAGCGGTGGAGGAGATGTTGATGATCGAACCGGTGCCGGCGCGCTTCATACCCGGGATGACGGCCTGCATGCCGAGCAGGGCGCCGAACTGGTTGACCTCGATGATCTTCCGATAGTCCTCGACGGAAACGTTGTCGACCCGGTTGAGTGTGAGAATCCCGGCGTTGTTGATGAGCACGGTGACCTCGCCGAAGCCGGCGTTGGCCGCCTCCATCGCGCTCTCCCACTGCGCAGGATCAGTGACATCGAGGGGAGCGTAGAGCACGCTGTCTCCGAGCTCCTGGGCCAGCTGCTGGCCGCGCTGCTCATTGAGATCGGCAATGACGACCTGCGCTCCGTGCTGCGACAGCATGCGCACGTGCGCCTCGCCCATGCCCTGGGCGCCCCCGGTGACGATGGCCACCTTGCCGCCCACACGACCTTCACGCATCGGCTTCACTCCTGTCTTCGGGTTGACTGGTACTGGCTACAGCGTATCGATTGCGATAGTTACGCAAGGGGGCTAGTGGATCTGGTTTCCTGCCGACTTCCCGAGCAGCAAACTCAATCAGCGCCTCTTCGTGTTCGACGACTTGCCGGCCCACGGCCGCGTGCTTGGTGTGCCGCAGGGCCGTCGCCAAGCGCTTGAAGTCGCGGAGATACTCGTCGGCGAGGTCCACGATCTCGCCCCACATCTGCTCCCACGGTTGGGCCACGAGTTTGGCAGCAAGTTCCTGTCCCTGGGCAGCAGCCGATCCAATGTCCACCGGGACCGCGTAGTGGCTGACGACGGGTTCCAGGGCGTCAGCCGTCAGATGCTCTACTTCGTAGAGCAGATGGAGGGCCCCGAGGTTCCTGTCCTGCACCTCTGAGATCATGCGCCGGTACATGGCACATCCGATGACTTCTCCCTCATACGCCCTGCGAATAAGAGTTTCGAGGTCATCACCGCCGACAGTCTCTGCGGGGCGGTTTCCACCGCGTTCTGGGTCCGATGCGCTCATCATTTCCTTTCTCTGCGATGTCCCGGGTAGTGGCTCCACACACTCGGGGAGGCTGCACTCCTGGACGACTGCTTGTCGTGAGGCCGGGCTGCAGATACCCGGCAGGGGTGGCCGAATTCTCATGATGCTGATGGGCGGGGGCCCGGGGGCGGGGTAAGCGGCGCGTCGGCCTCCTGCGGCTCAGGCTAGGAGCACCGTGTGGTGTCCTGAGAGGAAGACCCGGTCGTCGGCGTGGAGTTGTACCGCGCGTGAAAGGACTCTCCGCTCGACGTCACGGCCGATCACCACGAGGCCGTCGGCGTTGCTCCGGTGGTCGACGCGCACCACATCCTGCTCGATGATTGGTCCCTCGTCAAGGTCTGCGGTTACGTAGTGTGCGGTCGCTCCGATGAGTTTGACACCTCGTTCGCGGGCTTGGTGATACGGCTTGGCACCCTTGAAGCTGGGCAGGAACGAGTGGTGGATATTAATGATGCGCCCTGCGAAACGAGTGCAGAAGTCGTTAGAGAGGATTTGCATGTATCGGGCTAGGACGATGAAGTCCGCATCGCATTCCTGAACCAGTCCCGACAGTTCTTGTTCTGCCACTCGCTTAGTGTCCGGGGTGACCGGCAGGTAGCGGAACGGCACACCGGCTGCCTCAACGAGGCCGCGTAGGTCCTCGTGGTTCGACACCACCATTGGGATCTCGATGGCGAGATCTCCTCTCCGATATCGGTAGAGGAGATCGTCCAGGCAGTGATCGAGCTTGGAGACCATGATCAGTGCTCGGCGGCGGTCGCTGCGCCTCCTAAGCTCCACAATGGGATCGAAGCGTGCGAGACGGTCGATGAGCTCGTCGCGGATCGCTTCGCGGTCTACATGGGATTCGAAGTCAACCCGGACATTGAGCTGGCCGCTGTACTCGTCGGAATATTGAGCGCTGTCGAGGATGTTTCCTCCGCAGGCGGTGATACCGCCGGCCATGGTGTGGATGATGCCGGGTTGATCCGAGGCCCGCAGTCGCAGGATGTAGCGCTGCACGTTCAGCTCTTAACGCGCGTGCGCTCGGGGTCATAGGCAGGGGTCTTTCGGATGGCCGCCGGTACTGGTCCCTGTTCCGAGTCGATCTGGACGCTGGTCCCCAACCGTGCATGTGCGGAGTCGACACGGGCCAAAGCCAAGGTTTTTCCCCCAAGGGCCGGGGATGCAATGGCCATCGAGATTTTCCCGACGGGTTGTCCGTCAACGAACAGTGGCCGGCCGTCGAGTCCGGCGGCCGGGGCCGTCGTCTCGAGGCTGACGAGCCGCGCGGGCACGTTGTTTCTCTTCGCCAACAAGGCGTCCCTTCCCTCGAACGGTCCCTTCTCGAAGTCGACCGTCCAGCCCAGGCCGCATTCGAATGGAGTGGTAGACCGGTCGTATTCATACTCATTCATGACCATGCCAGCTTCCGTCCGGGCCACGAGGATCGCGTCCAGTCCCATGAGTTCAATTCCTAGGTCCTGCTGGGCCAGGATTCCATCCCACAAAGTGTCAGAGTGCTCGACGGGAACCATGACTTCATAGCCGAGCTCAGCTGTGAAGCCGAGTCGGAGGATCATGGCGGGGGCGTCGGTCACTTGTACGTCCAGAAGCGCTCCGTAGTAGGGCAGTGCCTCATTCGAAATATCGACTGACGTGAGCCGCGCCAGCAGGGTGCGGCTGTTGGGGCCCTGCAGCGAGACGGCAGCATACTCGGCGCGACGATCCGTGACGGTCGTTCCTTCAGGTGCCGCTTGCTCGAGCTGCTGCTGCGTCAGCTGCTCACCGCCGAGCACTAGGACGGCTTCCGGGGACAGCTTCAAGACGGTGACGTCTTCAATCATGAACCCCTCGGCGTCTGTGAAAACGCCATACACCACCCGGCCAAGGGGCAGGGCGCGGACGTCGCGGGAGAAGACCTTGTCGACCGCCGTGACAGCATCCGGTCCTTCCACAAACCATTTGCGGATCGTCGAGTACTCCAGTGCTACGACTGCTTCACGCAGCGCCTTGTACTCCTTGGCTGGATCACCGTAGTGGGTGGCAAAGGGCCTGCCGAACGATTCTTCCCACTCCAAAACACGGTCGGCGAAGCGCTCGGTGGTCGGATTGGGCTCGAGCCCCACTGGCATCGGCATGGCTGACTACCTTTCGCAGATTTACATGGCGTGTGCTCGCCGGCGATTTCCCTGCCGGTATGGCGCTGATTGCGACGAAGGCGAGCGGTCACAGGGATGCAAGGAGAGTATCTCTAATTTAATCATCATTCAAGAGTTCTACTCCCAGAAGGTTGCTTCCGTGAACAGTCCGCAGAATTGAGAGTAGGTTTGCCATTGACGCTCACGTTGATTGAATATACATTAAGCGCTATCTGTGATCCGAATCACAGGCACTGTTACATCGCCGCAACCCGATCCCGAAGGCCCCTTAGCGCTTGTTCCTCGTTTATTTCCGAGTACAAGCCAGGAGGTCATCGTGGTCCGAGCATCGCAGCGATATCGCCGGCCCATTCCCCTCCAGAGAACGGAGTCCCTGATGACGACATCGAATAACAGGGAGCAGTCGTCGCTTGAGACCGCAAAATCAAACGACGGGTACAACACCAAGCTCACGGGCCGCATGGGCGGCTTGTCATTGGCGCTGACGGTACTGGCCTTCTCGGCCCCGCTGTCGGTGGTTAGCGGCTTTATTCCACTCACGATCCTCTTCGGTGGTGAGGGCGCGCCTTTCGGTTTTCTACTCGCCACTGCAGTGCTGCTGCTGTTCAGCGTTGGGTACGTGACGATGACCAAGCACGTCCCAAAGCCCGGCGCGTTCTACGCATTCATCAGCATGGGATTGGGAAAGATCACCGGGCTGGGCTCTGCCTTCCTGGCCGTGATCTCCTACCTGCTCGTCTACACCGGGAACTACGCATGGTTCGGAATCACGGTGTCGGCCCTGGTGGAGAGTCTGGGCGGCCCAGCAACGCCGTGGTGGGTTTGGGCGTTGGTGGGATGGGCAGGGGTGAGCATCCTGGGCTACTTCAATATCGAACTCTCGGCCAAGGTGCTGACAATCGTGATGGCCCTTGAGGTCACGCTGGTCATGATCGTCAATGTCGTTGTGCTCGCCAAGGGGGGCGCGGAGGGGCTGTCAGCGGAGCCGTTCGCGGTAACGAAGTTCCTGGAGGGTGATTTCGGCGTTACGATGCTCTTCGCGATTCTGGTGTTCATGGGGTTCGAGGCCACGGCGCTATTCCGTGAGGAGGTTCGCAACCCAGGCAAGGTGATCCCCCGTGCAACGTTTGGTGCTGTGATTTTTGTGGGGCTGCTCTACACGATCTCGGCTTACGCCCTTGTGACCGCATTCGGCTCCGAGGCCGTGGCCGTAGCCACGGAGACTCCTACTGAAATGTTCCCGCTGTCGATTTCTCAGTACGTCGCCTCGTTCTTGGTGCCGATCGCCTTTGTGCTGATCTCTACCTCAGTCGTTGCTGCTTCACTGTCGATCCACAACGTGATCGCGCGTTATATCTACAATCTGGCCTACGACCGCGCATTGCCTCATGCATTGGCGAAAGTGCATGAAAAGCATCGTTCCCCGCATCGGTCATCCAATGCGCTGGCAGCGTTGACTGGTCTGATTCTGTTCTTGATGGCCGTCCTGCCCCTGGACGAGATGCTGCTGTACGCGCAGTTGATCGGTATTGGATCAGTGGGCGTTTTGTCCCTGATGGCGGTTGTGTCGGTCTCGGTTATAGCGTGGTTCTTCGCCCGCCGCTCGAGCGTTCAGGAAAATGCCTTAAAGACGTATGTAGCTCCGGCGATCGCTGCAACCACGCTGGTCTCCGTTGTCGTGTTCGCTTGCATCAAGCTGCACCTCCTGGTCGGCGGCGATCCCGGGCAATACAACTGGCTTCTCATTCCGCTCGCACTGGTGTTCCTCGTCGGCGTCGGCCTCGCCCTTTACTTCCGGCGATCCAAGCCGGAGCACTATGAGCGGCTTGGTCGGACGGACGGCGCGAGTTTGCGACTGCGCAGTGACCGGGAGGAGGATCCGGAGAGCGAACGGGTGTAGGCGTTCTTCATTGTGCGTCCGCTGAATGATCGTCATGAGGCTTAGCCACCAAAGCCTGCTCCCCGAACCGGAATGGTCTCCGGTCCGGGGAGCAGACCTGTCCGGGGGTGCCTCCCCTGCCTTACCGCCGCAGCGTTCTCCTCCTTCGCTGTCGAGCCAGCCCATGCCCCCAGTGGATCGACGGTCTGATCGCCAAGGGGTTCTCAGTCTGGGCTGATGCGATCGTACGAAGGAACGTGCAAGCTTCCGCTCGTTCGTCATCGGCGTGGGCGCCCACGCCGGAAACACTCTTACGCACCGATCGCCGCCGCGGAGCGCGTCTGGGCATCGAGACTTTTCCCGCACTAACGCGGGTTAGGGCCGAGCGATCGGCTGGGCGGCACGCCGACAAGTCGGGCCGCCGAGGCGATGCACTTCCGCGATTTTGGCCCCGGACGTATGCCGACGTTGGGGGCAGGGCCAGTGTGCCGGGGCTTAGTGAGTGAGGAGCAGCAGGTGGGCCCTGACGCTCTGCAGTCTGGCATCTGGCGACCCCCGACCAGCTGGGGCATCTGGTCCACCCAGCCGAGGCTCGGTGCCGTCCGAAAGATCACTTCGGCTACGTACCGGTGGACGTCGCCGGTGGTGGCATCCTCGCCGATCTTGCGAGGCCCCGGGACGATCGTGCACTTCCTTGTTTCCATGTGCCGCCGGCCGTTTCAGTCTTCACGTGCGCCTGTTGGAGTTGTGCACGGCAGCGATTCAAGTTCCCCCGAGACCAAGGCGGCCGAACGAGTTCATTCGATGAAACCCGCAGTTGGACGGCGTAGCCGAGATCCATGCCGGATTTGCAGCGGGCCGCGCTGCCTCAGTCCTAAGGTATCGCTCCGCGGCTCAGCCGCGGGCCTCGGCCGGTGTAATTTTTCCCTGGTCGGTTTCGATTCTCCTCCTCTGCCGCGAGGGGTTCGCCCCTCTACGGCAGCCGACGTCGGTACCTCGCCGCGTTGCGATACCGGGCGCTGCTCAGTCTGGACCTTTGACGGGGCAGGGACATTTTGAGACTCCGATGGGGCAAGAGGCTGCGGCGAGCTATCGGTCAGCGGACCGGCCCAGACTTTGCCACGCTGGGCAGGTGGGGCGGGCCAGGATCCGTCGGTGGCTGTGAATGGATGTCGGTATCCGCAGGTTCTCGTTATTGGCGGTGGGCTGGTTCAGTCGGGTAGCGGTCCTCACGCAACGGGCAGGCTTCGCGCGTAGGCCTTCAAGTTGAAGTCGGGGTCGCGGGCCTGATCCATCGTGATGCCGGTATCGTGCTCGAGAAGCTTGCGTGCTGCGACATGGTCGGCGGGTGCGTTGACCGATTCCACGGCGACGAGTTGCCCATCGCGGAAGAGGAACTGGCTGAACTTACCGGCCGAACGGTTACCACGTTGGACGACAACGTCACCTGGATTGGCCAGCCCCGCGATCTGAAGCTTGGCGGGGCCCTGGTTAGACCAGAACCAAGGGGCGATGTCATAACGGGTGGGATAGGCCGTGATAGTTTTTGCGACGGACTTCGCCATGTCGGTAGCGTTCTGCACCGACTCGAGCCGCAGGTTCCCGCCGAAATGGCGTGAGGGGAAGACGGCCACGTCGCCAATGGCGTACACATGAGGCACGTTCGTGCGCAGGTACTCATCCACGAGAATGCCGCGATCGCAGGTGACATTCGCCGTCGAAGCGAGGGCGTCGTCGGTCACTACGCCCAAACCGACAACCGCGAAGTCGCAGGGGTAGATAGCCCCCGAGGTGCCCACCACGGCGGTGACGTGGTTGTCCTCCCCCATGAAGTGATCGAGCCCCTCGTCGAAGTGCAGCTTCGCTCCCAAGCCAGCGTGCACCTGTGCGAAGTAATCCGACATCGAGGGTGACAGCACCCTCTGCATGGGTCGCTGGGCGAAGTCGATGACGGTGACGTCGAGCCCGCGTTCTGCGGCGACAGCCGCGAATTCAAGGCCGATGAATCCGGCCCCTACCACCACAACCCGGCCGTGGCCGTAGTCGAGCTGTGCCCGCAGGGCTTCTGCGTCCTCGACGGTGCGCAGGTAACTGATGCCTTCCAGCTCGGTCCCAGTGCACGATGCGCGACGTGCTTCGGCGCCCGCAGCGATGATGAGATCGTCGTAGGGAATGGGTTCACCGTCTTTAACCTGCACTAGGCCGGCAGCACTGTCGATGCTGGTGACTTCCACTCCCGTCCGCAAGTCGATGTCATGCTCGCTGTAGAAGGCGGCCCCACGCAGTGGCATGGGGGTGGGATCGCCGCCCTGCTTCATGTAGTCCTTCGAAAGCGGTGGGCGCTGGTAGGGCAGGTGCTCGGCCCTGTCCAGCAGGACGATGAAGTCGGTGAACCCCTCCGCACGCAGCGATTCGGCAGCCTGCACGCCGGAGTGTCCGGCGCCGATAATGACAGCGGTCATGTCACGCCCCAATCAGCTCTGGCTCTCGGGGATGTTGACCTCGAGCGCATCGAAGTCACGACCGGCCATGAGTTGGCAGCTTAGACGAGAGCTTTCGAGGCGGTCTTCGGCCGTGCAGTCGAGCATCTCGTCCTCGTCATCTGAGACTTGGGGCAACTCGACGTCGCCGCGCACGTAGACGTGGCACGTGGCACACATGGCCTGTCCCCCGCACTCGCCGATGATTCCATCGACGCTGTTGGTCAGTGCGGCGCGCATAACCGAGATGTTCTCGGGGACCTCGACCGTGTCGACGGTGCCGTTGGGGTGGTGGTAGGTGATGTTAGGCATCAGGGATCTCCTTACTCTGTGCAGTCGGTGCCATTTCTCTTTAGTTAACGTTAAGGAAAGAGAAACGTCAAGGGTTTTCTGTGAACTGCACCACGTCCCAGTAGCGAGGCAACAGCTGCTCCCGGTTACGGCTTGCAGGCGGACCCCAGGCGGTCTTCATGCTGGAGGGGAGCGATCTCTGTCCCGGCCGTGTCGTGCTCACCCTGCCAGGTGCATCGGATCAACAGGTTGCGGTGATGGATTCCCCTGAGGCAGCCTCGGGAGACCCCCGTCAACGGTTACGTCGCGCGGAAGCGGCCTGCTTCTTACTTATGCCCGGTGCAGTCTGAACCAGCACAAGCGGGGAGTCACGCTTGGCCGGCCACCAGCAGGATTTCAGACGTCAGCGGTCCACCCGAGTTACTCGCGGCGTTCGACAGGCGACTCGCGCCTTGTTCGAGAGCAGAGCTCGATGAACTGGATGAGTTTTCCGGACAAACCCCGAGGCCGCACAAGGCCCGCGGGGCAGGTACGCGATGCCGGTGGCCCCGCGGGCCGCTCCCGGGACCCACAGCAACGGCCCTCGGTTTGTTAAGCTCAAGCCGGGCGCCCTTCGCAGTTCGCTTTCGGGACCCCCGGCTCTGGTTCAGTCGTCCCGAGACTGGCAGTCGAGGCAGAGGATCCGGCTCCCCTCTCGGGCCGTGTTGGCCTCGAAGGCAACATAGCTCAGGTCGCAGACATTGCACTTGACGCGCACATCCCAGAGGTCCTGAACTTCGGAGCGGACGAGATCCGGCTGCCTAGCCTTACGCGCACTGAGTCCTGCAGCACGGATGATCCAGTAGAGCAGCATCGAGATCGCCAGCGAAACAATCGGGGCGAGCGCCGACCAGGTGGGAAGCTGAGTGGGCAGCTGGAGAAGGACGATTCCCACGGCTGACGACACTACCCAAACCACAAAGCCTGGGGCCACCGCCCGCAGTCGTGCGGGCCTGAACTCCGGTTCTGCGTCTCTGTCGATGATCCAGTGGGTGATCATGATGCCGACCCAGGAAACGAGCAGAACTGCCTGCCAGGCCAGAGCCAGAGCGATATAGCTAAACACGTTGGTGAACATGAGGCCGAAGACAACTGCCAGCAGAGCGATAACCCAGGCTCGACGGGAGAGGTTCCGTCGGCTGAAGTGGGCAACGAATCGTTCCAGGTTCACGCTGGCGAAGTAGAAGTTCGCGGAGTTGATGCGCACCTGGCTGACAATGATGACGATTAGCCCGACAGCGCCGATCGAGGTGATGACCCCCTGAACGACCCCAGATTCGGAGCTGGCGTCGGGCGCGGCCAGACCGACGATGAAAATGCCGACGAGTCCATTGAAGAGGAAGGCGATGCAGTAGAAGACCCAGCCGAAGCTGACGGAACCGTGGAACTTCGTGTCTTCCTTGCGGCCGAAGCGGGCCGCGTCCTGGGTGTCGGGGAAGAGGAGCCAGACACCCATGTAGAGGACGAACACAGTCACCCATCCCGGAATGGCCGTAGTCGGCTCAGCGGGCTCGAATGCAGACCAGTCACCTTCCCAGCCGAACCGCACGCCGGCTGCAATGACCGCGATGATCAGACCGAAAAAGTAGATGGGCAGCGAGATGCCATTGAGTTTACTCAACCATGTCTGCATGCCTCCGAGCATCAGGGGCCACATCCCTGCGATGACGATGGCATACCACACGCGGATGTCCCACACCTGGAAGAACGACTGCAAAGCGACAGCGAGCACGCTACTTTCGAAGACCGCATAGTAGATGGCCGCCGTGGCAATCAAGAACGGGGCCAGAGCAGCCCCGCGGAAACCGAAGAGATCGCGGGAGAGCAACGTGGAGTTCAGCCCCCACTTGATAGCTTCCTTAGCACTCTTGGTGCCAAGCACGGAATACACGACAACCGTCAAGACTATCCCGATGATGGCCTGCTGCACGCCGACAAGGCTTGCCGAGAGGGCTCCGTAGTAGACAAACGCCAAGGCACTGGCGATCGATGACCATCCACTGAAGACGGCCCACTTATTGAGGCGGGCGGTCGGTGGAACGACATGGTTCGTGTATTCCGCCTGGCGTTGCTCCTCGACCACGCGGGGATCGTCTGAGCCGCGAAGCTCGAGCGTTGGACGCGGCTGTGCGTGGATTTCGTCTGGGCTGTTCATTTCCGTCACCTTGCTTTGTTGGTGGAGTGCTTTTCTGTTGCTCGCGCACCGCAGGCTTGTGCCTGGGCCTATGTAACTCTCTGCCGCGGACGAAGCCCATTGGTGCGGAAATACTCGCGGAGCAGGGCGAGTCCTTGGAATCGCCGCTGTGAATGGGCTCGGCTCTGAACCTGGCTGTGCTGAAGTTTGAATAATCAGCAATCCTGCTTCTTCGCTCGCTTGGTGCGTCCCCACGTCTGCGCTGCCCCGTCCCCCGCATGCTCGGGAACACCCTCGGACACACATGATTTAACATTCATTAAAGATGTGCGTCAAGAGTTGTGTCCGTTCTATTTCAGTCCCTTGGCCCCTCTCGACCGGCCAAGTTCGCTCGGGCATAGGTGGGATTTAGGCTCCGATCGTCAATGGTGTAGAAAGCCCAGCCGGCAGCGTGTAGCAATGTCGGCGTGCACCCGCGGTACCGACACCCCGTTATGGGCTGAGAATGCTCCGCCGACTGGCATGAAGCGGCTTGCCTTTGGTGCGGCAGAGCAAGGCTACTCATATTCCCCCGGCGGCAATTTCGATAGAACGCGGCGCGGGTTAGCTGCCGCGTGCCGCGAGCTCGGGGAAACCGGCGCCGTGACCTTGAAAGGGCCTTTCGGCCGTGGTCACCGCCGGCTGGGAGGGCGGAGAGGGAGGGATGGACCATCGCTCCAAAATCCGGGTTGGTCGGGGAGCAGGTGGCGGGCAAACCAATCTGCTGCAGCAGCACTTGCCACGTCGAAGTAGGCGGAGTAAACGGAGTAATGGTCTCCAGGAACCAGAAGCAGCTGTTTCGGATGATGTGCCCTCTGATAGGCCTCCTGCTGGAGATTTGTTGGGGTCACTGTGTCCGAATCAGCAATGATCATCAGGAGCGGGGTTGGTGCGATCCGTTCGACGAAGACGCCGGGTTCGTAGCCGCGCGAAAGTTCCAATGAGCGAACCGTAACCGAATTGCGCCAGTTCTCGCAGATCTGTCCCTGCCCCCACATGTACTCATAGGAGTCGCGGCCCGGGTAGGCGACGGCGGCAGCCGGTTCCGGACTTACCATCGGGACGGCAGCAGCATCCGCTCCGGCGAACCGGGCCTCGCGTTCTTCCTCAAACCAGCCCTGTTGGTGGAGCAAGTCCTTGCTCGACAACTTCTGCCGGGCCGCGCGCCAGCCGCTGATCGTAGGCACCTGTGCCACGACGCAGCGAACCCGTCGGTCCAGGGCAGCAACCACGAGAGCGTGGCCGCCGCTGTAACTGCTCCCCCATACTCCGATCCTTCCACCGTCCACATCTGGCCGGGAACGAACGTAGCTGATGGCCGCCCTGAAGTCCTCCACCTGCCGGTGCGGATCGATCTCCTGACGTGGCTCGCCGTCACTGGCTCCGAGATTGCGGAAATCGAAGGTCAAGGCAGCGAAGCCACGGGCCACAAACGCGGCCGCATAGTCCTCCAGGTCACCGCCCGCGACCATGCCCCAGCCGTGCCCAAGGACGATCACCGGCCAGGGTTCGTTCACTCGGACTGGCGCGTAGTAGGTCCCTCGGATTGTGCAGCCCTCTACATCAAACTCGACCTTCTCTCCGGCTTGCACGGCCTGATCCTCACTTACCCCTGGATGCGCCACAGTCACGACTCCCAAATAATTTCGACAAATTCCTGCAAGGTGATAGGCCGCTGGCCATAACGGGCCACAAACTGAACGAATAATGGACGAGTGTTCCCTGTTCAGTCAGAGCGAGGGCCGCCGGAAGGTCCGGGGGCGTCGGTTACCCTGTCATATCCTCGGCGTCGTCTAATCCGATCACTACTTGTCCAGCAGCCCCTTGACGTCGCCGCGGACGTGGTTTATGTCCCGATTTGGAGTGGGCAGGCTCCTACTCGCCCGCCCTCTTTCCGCCTCCTTTGGAGCTGTTGAAGGTTTAACGTCACCCAAATATTGATTATTTAGCGTTCATTCAAGTTCTGATCAAGAGTACAAAGCATCAGGAACAGGATCAAGGAAAGCCTACAATCGCGTCTCTAAACGAGGTGCGGGCGTTGAACCGTAGAGGCTCGGAAACATGGGTCTGGGTATCCCGAGGTTAAAGGACAAGGCCGGACTCATCAACCAACAGGACCTCGGGCGTTGAGCGCCGAGTGACCGCTTTGCGTGGCGCAGAGACTCATGGGACTTCGCGATCCAAGGCGGCGGCCCCTCGTGTCACTTTGATCTTCTGTGATCTCCCCGGTGAGTGTCGGACGCATGACACAGCTTAGGTTCCGCGTGGAATCATGGCTTCCGGGAGTCTCTCCATTACGATCAGATTTGGCGATCCGGCCCATCAACAAGCGTCACTTTGGGCTGCGGGACAAAGCGAATGCGGTGCAGCCGAGTCCGAGCCCCAGAACGATTAAGCCTGATACGAGGAGCGCTGGAACGCCACCTGCTCCTTCCAGGATGAAGCCTGCTCCGAGGGGCCCCACGGAGAACCCCACTCCGACCAGTAGATTCGTCGTGCTCAGTGCGTGCGGGGAGCCTCCGCTCGCGCGGCCGATCGCGGATAACAGGTAGGCCGGGAGGAAGCTCCAACCCAAATTGAAAAGCGAAGCCGAGATCGCGAAGACGACGGCGCTGCCCAACCCGAACAACAGGACCACGCTTGCGAGCATAAGCAGGAAACCGGCAATGACGTAAGGACGAACCCGCGGCCTGTCTCCCAAAATGGCCGCAGTTAGCGGTGCTGCGATACCGAGAAGGGTGGCGATCGACAATGACAAGCTCGTGGTGTCCAGGGAGATGCCGGCAGCTTCCGCAAACACGCCGAAGAAGGCCCACAGACCTCCTGCAGAAGTGAAGAGGAACAAGACTGCGAGCAGGCCAGCGAAAAACCGAGGCGAGTCCTTCTGAAGCACCTCTACATCGGTCTCGCTGCTCGCCTTACCTTTTAGGATGTCTTGATCAACAATGCGGACAACAGGGAGTACGACGAGCAGAAGCCCTGCCATGGTCCAGTACAAGGCACCGATCGGCAGACCCGTAAAGACAAGTGGGAAGAAGAACAACACGAGTGCTCCGGTGACGCCCTGGGCAAGGATGAACAGGCCAAATGCGCGGGCTGGGTTACTCGCCTTGCCCCCCATTCCAAGGATCATCACCGTCATCGATCCGGCCGCCAGTGCTGCGACAATTCGCATCGCGACGAAGGGCCCGAAATCGACGAGGAACCCGGAGAGCACGTCGGCAAGAACGACGACCGCCCCGAAGCCGTACATCGCTGTGCGGACGTTGACTCGTTGTAGCCACAGATAGGACGGGATCGTTGCTAAAGCGAATGCCCCGAGTTCGAACGAGAAGACAGCCCCGATCTGCCCTTCTGTGAAGCCCAGGTCAACAGCGAGCTTGATCGCAAGGACAGGGGCGATTAGGAGAACGAGGTATAGAACCCCGCTCATCGCCGCCGTAACAGTGTAGATAGAACGATCCGTAGAACGCGCTGGCAGCATCGTTGGCGTAGCGGTCATAATAGTCTCCATTCAAGTCGACCGCAGGAGGCGGTCGCGGCTCTAATTCGTTATTCCCATTTCAGGAATTTGGATCTATGCAATTGCCGGTGGCAGGGGCAACGGGGCCAGACTGATCTGAGTAGAGTCAGCGGTCATACATCGGGGCATTCCCGTTCACACAGTTCTTGGTTGATGTGCCTTAGCGTGGACACTCAAAACTTGTGGCAAGCCGCCGGTCGCCGCCCAGGTACCGAGGCATGTTGGGGTATCGGCACACAGGCCTTGTAATCTCAATCTCTCCCGTGCCGCGACTCATGCGCTGGCCGATGAGCACTTCTGGTGCTACCCCTGACTCGACCCATTCGATGAGTGCATGAAGGCCCTCATCCAATGAAATCCCGATTCCGTATCCATCGGCCGTGCTCGAATGCCCGCCCCCTGGCGTAAGGAAGAAACGGACCACGTCGCCGGCCGCCACTTCCCCGCCCAGAGCCGTGACGATACGGTCGTGGTATTGAACTGTGCCTTGGGGCGGGATCAACCCGTCTCCCGTTGAGTGGGTGAGGAGCATCCGGCCGCCTGAAGCCTGGAGCCCAGAGAAATCCGGATCCGAGCAGTCGTACTCCGCCAGTTCCTGCACGCTGCGGTCGAAAAGCTCCTCAAACTCAGCGAGGCTGCAGGTACGCCAGTCCCAATCCGGCATCCGCTGAACCCAGGCTCCTGCCCAATCAGTGTGGTAGCTCAAAGGAACCGGTTCTAGTTCTCCTTCCCGTTCCTCATACCCCACCCATCCCCAACCCCACAGCCCCGCACCCCAGGTCTCGGCGCCAACCGGCAGACCATACCAGAGGGCCTGTCCATTACTCCTTCGGGGTCCATCCCAAATGCGGTTCATGACTTCGGCATCGAGTTCTGTTAGGCGCCCGGCGGTTGAAGTCCGACCAATCGCACCGCATGCATCGAGAGAAGGGAAGCTCATCGTACTCAAGAATCCATCCTCCACCGCGGAATCCCCTTCCAAGGCTTCAAGTGCGTACTGCCGGAATTCCTCGAGCTTCTCCGGTACCAGCACGTGTCCGAGTTCCTTCATCACGAGCGAAGGCCAAAGGCCAACTAATGAAAAATGCGTCCAATTCACAGCGGGACAGGATGCCCAATACCCATCGAATGTTTCTGGGTACTTCTGGGCCGTCACCATCGTCTGACGGCCCCCTCCAGACGTACCAATTAGGTAGGAGTAAGTCGGGGTCACGGTGTACAACTCTGTCAAGATGGCCTTCGCAGCATCTGCCATGTCCTTCGTCGCCCCGTGAAGCCAATTCTTGGCAAGCTCACGGTCAATGTCGCCCGTCGCTAAGTCGAGCCCCCATGCGAAATCGCGCTCATCTCTCACGCCTGCATCCGTTGTGGCTGTTGCGAAGTCGCGTCGGATGGCAGCGGCCATTGTGGGAGCCATGTCGTAGGTTTCAACGCCGGTACCTTCAAAATCGGTCACCCATTCGTTCTCGGAGCGATTACCACCGCCGGCCGTAGCCAGGAAGCGGCCATTCCAGGCTAAGGGTGCCCATATCTTGACGTGCGAAGTATGTGCGCGTCCGGCTACCTCCACACGGATGTCACAGAAAGCGGGCAGCTCTTCAATCCTGCCGTACGGTGAGTCGAAAACGCCGGACTCGTTGATACCCGCAAAGACCACTTTCATTGTGGGAAAGATAGCGAGAGCCGATTGCAGTTTTTCGACGTTGCAGTTGGCTCGCACTACATCAACGCTCTCTCCTGCCGCGGACAGCACCACGCCGGCCTCCGGATCGTACTGCGCCATGTCTCATTCCTCTCATTTGCCCGCCGTCGGTATGCACCGGAATCATTCAAGCGAGGGCAGCGTGTCCGCAACAAGATGCCAACCGGCGGACTTTAACCGCCAGATGGCGGTCCTCCGTGTAGGCTCGGCGTAGCATGAGCTTCATGGAAACGGTACTGAGGCAATTGGCTCTCTACGAGCCAGCGGGGCAAGAGGCACTTAACGTGCTCGCCGCCTTTCAGAAACTGTCGTCGGTTTCGCTCCTCGATATAGCGCAGCTTATGGCTTCGCTCAGCGGAACTCCTGTCCGCATCCTTGACCCAACCACCGGTAGACACGTTCGCTCCCATACAGGTGAGACTACGAACCCGAGCTCAGCGGATACGAGACCCGAATGGCCTTCGGCCCCCGTGCTTACCGGCGAACCGCCAGCCCTCTGGCTCGAACGGGACGGCGACTTGAGAGTACTGGATGCCGCCATCCTTCAAGCAGCAGCACAAGCGATGCTCTCGCTTCGTGGAAGAGAACAAGCCACACCGGAAGAACAAGAGGGATCCCTAGTTGATGTCTTGACCGCGGCTGATCCGAGAAAACAAGAAGAAGCCATCGTGAGATTCGCGTTGCACCCTACATCGCAGTGCAGAGTTGTCGCCCGACCCGGAAACGTGGCCCAGATCCTTGTCTCGCCTCCTCGGGGACCACTCGCGGCGCCCGATACCTCTGCAACTGCGTTGGGCAGTGGGGAGAGAACAGGGGTGAGCCCACTGACAAAGGCGCGCGAATTGCCTGATGCATGGATCCAAGCACGAATGGCTTTGGCTTTTGCAGCCGCCGGAACCGCTTGCGACCCAGGGGAATCACTAGTCCGATTCGAGGACATCGGCGTATGGGGCGACCTGGTCCGACACTACAGCCTCGACGAGGAGCGCCCTGCCGATGTTCGGGCCATTGACGTTCTAGAGAATGGTTCCCCTTGGGCTGTCCAGACCTTGGCCGCGCTTGCTGGGAGTGTCTCGGTACGTGAAGCAGCTGCACGCTCGTTCACCCACCATTCAACTATGCAGGCTCGCCAGGCCGTGCTGGAGCGACGACTCGGATGGAATATCACTACTCCCGCCGGCAGAACGCGAACTGCCATGGCGCTTGCGCTTCGACGGTTCCTGCTTCACCCGCCCAGCGACGAGCAACCGGAAAGTGCTAACCCACCGGTGCTCTTCGTTTCGCCCGGCCTATCCCGCTTTGCCCATACCTGACCTTGTTGACCGCCCAGGGCGCCAACGTCTAGCGGACTTTGCCGACCGCGACACTTTAAACGGCACCCGCCGCCTGGGAAGATCCCATTCAAGTACTGGCTTCTTAGATTCGCGTATACCCCGCCCGCAAAAAAGCCCGGTGAAGGTAGCCTAAACGCGACCGTTGGAGCCATGACCGCTCACGTCGTCGGCTACGCCCGTGTATCGACCCAAGAACAGGACCTCACCGCCCAAAGGAACGGGCTGGCCGCATTGGGCGTACCCGAAGACAGGATCTACACTGACCACGGACTCACCGACACCCACCGCGACCGGCCCGGCCTCCGTGAAGCCCTCGCCGCCGTCCGCGCCGGCGACACCCTGGTCATAACCAAACTCGACCGGCTTGCCCGCTTCCTGCCCGATGCACGCGACAGAAAAAAGTATGACTTTCGAATCCGACCTAATCCGAGCCCGCACACGCGAAGGGATGCAGGTTGCCAAAGCCAAAGGCCGGCTCCGCGGCAAGCAACTCAAACTCTCCAAGAGTCAGGAAGCCCACCTCGCCTCCCTATATAAAGGAGGACAACACACAACACCGAGATCGCCGAACTCTCCAAGGTCGCCCGGAGCGCGGTGTACCGCATCGTCCAACGAACCCCGTAGGGGCAGTTCGCGTTCACATTCCATGCTGGGCACCCCATTGTAATCGGAGGCGCCCGGTGCCGCCGTCGTTACTCCATCAAGGAACGAGGTATTGGCTGTCCCTGGCATCGGTGATGAGCATGTGGCCGGGTGCATGGCCGATCGCAAGGGCGGGACGCGATTCCATCACCGCCGCCTGCGGCGTGACGCCGCAGGCCCAGAACATCGGAATGTGGCCCTCAGGGATTTGCACGGGGTCGCCGAAGTCAGGCCGGGCGAGGTTCGCGATTCCCAGTTCCTGCGGGTGGCCCACGTGCACCGGTGCGCCGTGTACCGCCGGGTAGCGGGAGGTGATCCGGACGGCGTCGGCAACCTGGGACGCGGGGACCGGACGCATCGAGACCACGAGCGGCCCTGCGATGGATCCGGCGGGCTCGCAGCGTACGCTCGTCTTGTACATCGGCACGTTCACGTCCTGGTCGAGGTGCGCGATCGGGATGCCGCCCTCGCGCAGCGCGGACTCGAAGGTGAACGAGCAGCCCACGATGAAGGTCACAAGATCGTCGCGCCAGTACCCGGTGATGTCCGTGGGCTCATCGACCTTCTGCCCGTCGCGGTAGACGGTGTAGCGCGGAACGTCCGTGCGTACGTCCCCACCGGCCAATAGCGGCCCCGTCACTTCGCCGGCGTCCATCACGCCGAGGATCGGGCACGGCTTGGGGTTCCGCTGGGCGAACAGCAGCACATCGAACGCCAGCTCGCGGGGCACGATGATGAGGTTCGCCTGGGCAAAGCCGCGCGACCATCCGGCGGTAGGAACGGCCAAGCCGGAGCGGAAGGCGGCGCGGGCTTCGGCCGGAGTGAGCGCGCCCGGGTCTGCCGGCAGGGTAAGGGTGTAGGAAGTGTCCTGCACATTTGTCATCGTCTAGCTCCAGAAGGTTAGAGGCCGGGCAGAGAGTTCAAGCCGGGATGCATGGCGGACCGGTAGAACCAAGGCCAAAGCCCCTCCGCCGTGTTCAATAGATAAAGCCCGTGAACCGAGGCAACGGGGACACTCTATGCCTTGTTGAACAATCTAGACAAGGAGTGTTATGCGAAGCCATCCAGCAGCACCCCGTCCATCGAAAGATTGTTGAACAATACAGTCTTTTAGGGCATGCTGGTCTGGAACAATATACGAGACGGGTATCACAACATGACTGCTATCGACCTCAACAGCGATGTCGGGGAATCGTTCGGGAACTGGAAGATGGGCGACGACGCCGCGATCTTTCGCTCGGTGTCCAGCGCCAACCTGGCGTGCGGCTTCCATGCCGGTGATCCGAGCACGATCGCGCAGACCTGCCGTGATGCGGTGGCCGCCGGCGTCACCATCGGGGCGCACGTAGGCTACCGGGACCTGGCCGGCTTCGGCCGGCGCTTCCTGGACTGCACGTCGACCGAACTGGCCGATGACTTGCTCTACCAAATGGGCGCCTTGCAGGCCCTAGCCCAGACCGCGGGCGGACAGATCCGCTACGTCAAACCGCACGGCGCGCTCTACAACACGATCGTCCACCACGAGGCGCAGGCCCAGGCCGTGGTCGATGCGGTGCGTGCCTTCGGTGGCGACCTGCCGCTGCTCCTGCTGCCGGGTTCGGTCGCGCTGGCCAAGGCCGAAGCCGCCGGCCTGCGCGGCGTGACCGAAGCCTTCGCTGACCGCGCCTACAACCCGGACTGCACGTTAGTCTCCCGCCGTGAACCCGGCGCCGTCATCGACAACGCTGACACCGTCGTCGGCAATATGGTCCGGCTGGCCCAAACCGGCAAGATCACCGCGATCGACGGTTCCACCATCACCGTTGAGGCTGAAAGTATCTGCGTCCACGGCGACACACCCGGCTCGGTGGCCATGGCGACCGCGGTGCGGGCGGGACTCGAGTCCGCGGGCGTAACGGTCCGGAGCTTTGCGTGAGCGTCAAGGCCGTACATTTCGCCGGGCCACGGGCGCTGCTGGTTGACCTCCCGGACCTGGATTCCGTGCTCGCGCTGCACGCGCACCTGCTCAACGACCCGCTGCCGGGCCAACTCGACGTGCTCCCGGCGGCCGCTACGGTCCTGATTCAATGCGCCACCCGCGCCCACGCCCTCGCGGCGCGCACTGCCGTCGAACATTTGGAACTGGGCCAGGCACCGGCCGGGACCGGCGAAACCGTGGACATTCCGGTGGTTTACGACGGCGAGGACCTCGCCGAGGTCGCGGGCCTCACCGGGCTGAGCCCCGAGGCAGTGGTCAACGCGCACACCGGGCAACTCTGGACCGCGGCCTTTGGCGGCTTCGCCCCGGGCTTCGCCTACCTCACGGGCGAGAACCACCTGCTCGACGTGCCGCGCCGCGCGACCCCGCGCACCTCCGTTCCCGCCGGCGCGGTGGCGCTGGCCGGCGGCTACTCGGCTGTCTACCCGCGCAAGTCCCCCGGCGGCTGGCAGTTGATCGGACACACCCGCAGCGTGCTCTGGGACCTCAACCGGCCCAACCCCGCACTGATCCGCCCGCAGGACCGCGTCAGATTCACCGCCGTTCGCGAATTCATCGCTGCCGGGCACGGGGTGGAATCCTCCGTGAAATCTACTGTTTCCCTCGGTGCTGCCTCCGCTCCCCCATCCTCCGCCTCCCCGGTTTCCGGCCTCAAGGTCGTCTCGGCGGGGCTGCGCTCCCTGCTGCAGGATCTCGGCCGGCCCGGCCTGTCCAACCTGGGTGTCTGTACCTCGGGTGCCCTAGACCAGCCGTCCGCACGCCAGGCGAACCGGTTGGTCGGCAACGGCGCCGGCGAGGCCGTGATCGAGAACCTCTTCGGCGGACTGGTGCTGCAGGCACACGGCGACCAGGTCCTCTCCGTCACAGGCGCCCGCGTCGACCTCGCTATTGCCCCGTCCGGGCGGCTGCCGGAGCAGGACGCTCCGTTCGCCCTGCTCGATGGAGAGTCCCTGACGCTGGGCAGAGCGACGGCCGGGCTGCATGTCTACCTTGCTGTCCGCGGCGGGATCGGTGTCGAGACGGAACTCGGCAGCCGCTCCACCGACACCATGTCCGGCCTCGGCCCCGCGCCGTTGGAAGCCGGCACCGTGCTCCCCGTCGGCGAGGCCAAGCCGGGGCACATTGTCGGCAGCGCAGAACCAACCGCACTGCGCGTGGCCGACGGCGGGACCGCAGTACTGCACATCGTCGCCGGGCCGCGCGACGACTGGTTCGGCCCCGCCGGTCTTGACCGGCTGACCGGGCAGGACTGGCTGGCCAGCTCCAGTTCGGACCGGATCGGCCTCCGCCTGGAACTTCCCAAGTCCGGGTATGCGCCACCCGCATCGGGCGGCAGCAGCCCAGATCGGCCCCTCGAGCCGCTCGAACGGATCCGCGAAGGGGAACTGCGGAGCGAGGGAACCGTGGCTGGCGCGCTGCAGGTGCCGCCATCCGGACTGCCGGTGCTGTTCCTGGCCGACCATCCGGTGACCGGCGGCTATCCCGTGATAGCCGCCGTCGTACCCGAAGACCTGCCGGTTGCCGCCCAACTGCCGCCCGGCACCATCGTCCGCTTCGTCCTGGTCGATCCGGACACCCTGCAACCCGCCGGCACCGCCGGCATCGAGAACCAGCCGGAAGGGCGCCGTCTATGAAAAAGGTTTTGATCGCCAACCGCAGCGAGATCGCCGTGCGCGTTGCCCGCGCTTGCGCCGACGCCGGGCTGAAATCCGTGGCGGTGTATTCCGATCCGGACGCGGACTCGCTCCACGTCCGCTGCGCCGACGAGGCCTACCCACTGGGCGGCCGCACCAGCAAAGAAACGTACCTGGACATCGCCAAGCTGATCGACGTCGCCCGACGATCTGGCGCCGACGCCGTCCACCCAGGCTACGGCTTCCTCTCCGAGAACGCCGACTTCGCCGAAGCTGTCAACGAGGCCGGGTTGACCTGGATCGGCCCCTCGCCGCAGTCCATTCGCGACCTGGGCAACAAGGTCACTGCCCGCGAGATCGCCGTCCGTGCGGGAGCGCCGCTGGTGCCCGGCACAGACAACCCGGTCAACGGCGCCGCGGAAGTCATCGAATTCGCTGAAGAGCATGGGCTGCCGGTGGCGATCAAGGCGGCGTACGGTGGCGGTGGCCGCGGCCTGAAGATAGCCCGCCGGATGGAGGACATCGAGGACGCCTACGAATCCGCCGTCCGTGAAGCCACCGTTGCGTTCGGCCGCGGCGAATGCTTCGTGGAGCGTTTCCTCGACAAACCCCGCCACGTCGAAGCGCAGGTGCTGGCAGATACCCACGGGAACGTCGTCGTTGTTGGCACCCGCGACTGTTCACTGCAGCGGCGCTACCAGAAACTCGTGGAAGAAGCCCCGGCCCCCTTCCTCACCGACGAGCAGCGCCGGAGCATCCACGAATCCGCCAAGGCGATCTGCCGCGAGGCCAGCTACCACGGCGCCGGGACGGTGGAATATCTCGTCGCCATTGACGGGACTATCTCCTTCCTCGAGGTGAACACCCGCCTGCAGGTGGAACACCCGGTCACGGAAGAGACCACAGGAGTCGACTTGGTGCGCGAGCAGTTCCGCATCGCCGACGGCGAGCCGTTGAGCTTCACCGAGGATCCGCAGCCTATTGGCCATGCATTCGAGTTCCGACTGAACGCCGAGGACCCGGCGCGCGGTTTCCTCCCCGGCCCGGGCAGGGTCGTGACCTTCGAACCGCCCACCGGCGCCGGCGTCCGGGTCGATTCCGGCGTGCGCAGCGGCTCGACAATTCCGGGCGAATACGACTCGCTGATGGCCAAGCTCATCGTCCGCGGCGAAGACCGCGACCAAGCCCTCCGCCGCGCCCGCATGGCGCTGGACGAGATGGTCATCGCCGGTGTGCCATCGGTGTTGCCGTTCCACCGCGCCGTGGTCCGCAACGCCGCCTTCACCGATACTGAGGCGTTCGGCGTCTACACAACGTGGATCGAGTCCGAGTTCGCTGAGGAACTTGCGGCATCCCCCGAGATCGCCGCAGCCGAACCGGACAGCGAACGCAGCGAGCTGACCATCGACGTCGACGGCAAGGCCATGCGCATCGGCCTGCCGGCCAGGCTTCTCGAATCGCTGATGAACGGCGGCGGATCCGCCCCGGCCCCACTCCAGGAGGAGGCCGCCCATAAACCCGAAGTACTGCAGGCTCCAATGAACGGCAACCTGGTCAAATGGCTCGCCGACGATAACGCCCAACTCTCCCCCGGAGACCCCGTGGTGGTGCTTGAGGCGATGAAGATGGAAACCACCATCACCGCGCACCGGTCCGGCACCCTGATCCGCGGACAGCAGGAGCCAGGCACCGCCGTCGAAGAAGGTGAAGCCCTTGGTAGCATCGGTTAGCAAGGCAAAAACCGGACCAAGGCCCATCGACACTTCAGCGGGCCCCGGTTGATCAGCTGAGGGATAGGACCGCAATTAATGAACGCAGCGCTGGCGGGAATAGCGGCACGGAGTGAAGCCACTCATGCCCACACTCCAACGTGGATTGCGGAGACCCTGCGCAGCAAGATTGCTGAGGGCCAACTGTTGCCCGGTTCCAAGCTCTCCGAACAGACCTTGGCCCAGGCCTTTGGCGTCTCCCGCAACACCCTGCGCGAAGCGTTCACGGTCCTGGCCGGCGAACACATCGTGACCCGGGTCCCCAACCGCGGCGTCATGGTCACATCCCCCGGCATCGACGGCGTCCGCGAAATCTACAACGTCCGCCGTATCCTCGAACCCGCCGCCGTGCGTTGGGCGGTCGGGATCGACGTCGACGCGCTGAAGTCGATCATCGTCGAGGCGCGGGCAGCCCGGGACCGCGGCGCCGTGGCCGAGATGGCCAATGCCAATCAGCGGTTCCACGAGACCCTTATCCGAGGCACCGGCAGCACGCTGCTGCAGGAGTTCATGACGCGGGTCCTTGCCCAGATGCGCCTGGTCTTCCACGCGATGAGCGACGCCCCCGACTTCCACAGCCACTACGTCGAGCAAAACGCGCAACTCGTATCACTGTTGGCCAAGGATCAGCGCGAGGAAGCCGCCGTCGCCCTGCGCGGCTACCTTGACCAAGCCGAGGCGGAACTCCTGGACCATCTGGGCGCCGAACCCCCTGTGAAGGACTGAAGGCAGAAGGGCTGTACAAGCAGAAGGAATGATTTTTTCCCGCGACGGATAGACGGGAACTATACCTGCCCTGTCCGGCTGCATCGGCCGCGGATCTCCGTGAAGTACCCTTGCCGCCGCCGACAGCGGACCCAGGCGAATTTGAGGAGACCTGTTGTACCGCTAGCGCAGAAGCTGCTTCCCTGGGAGATCCCCGGCGTCCGCTCCTCAGGCACCTAAACGGTGTCTTATCGCGAATAATTTTCACTAGTGTGATCCCGCTGCTCCACGAGCACATGTCCCAGTGGACCCTGGGCTGTATCTGCAGGAATTACGATGCCATCCCCACTCCAAGTTTTTGATCCCCGGCGTCTTCGGAAGCTGCCGGGCATTCACCTCCCTCCAGTCCGCGTCCATTCTGCAGGTCGTCCGCAGAGCCCGTTGGCTGTTCCGGTGTACGCGTAAAACTAAGGCGTATCCCCCTATTGGTCGCCCCTGAGGACATTCGTCCGTAGGCACCCCGTCGACGTGTGTCTTAATTTTTCCACGCCGCCTCGCACGTTGTTGAACAATCTCATAGGGTGATTCAACACACACCATGGAAGGTCCATCCAAGGTGTACAACCTATTCGTTTTGAGGTTGATCGTGCCTGCTTCAGAGCATGCGTTCATTGCCGAACGTCGGGCTAAAAATGCCCACTGATCAGCGACTCGGTAGCCTTCAGAGTAAGGACCCGGAATGATAAACATTCGTTCTAACCCGGCCGGCCTCCGTACGACTGCACTAGATGATCCCCGTGTGGTGGAAGAACAGATCACTGAGGAGTACACGAACCACGTAGTACCGAAATCAGCTAGGAAGAGCCGAAGCCAGGTGCTTGGCAGTTGGTCGGGAATTACGAGTGCCATGGCGTTCGTTTACTACGGTGCCCTCGCAGCGGTGCTTACAGGCGTACAGCAGGCAATTATCGGACTCGTGCTGGTCGTGATCTGCTACTCGCTTCTGGGAAGCTACAGCGTCCGGGACGCAGTTCGGTGGGGGCTGAACTCCACGCTAATCTCCCGGCGTCTTTTCGGTCACAAGGGAGCCGCCATCGTCCCCCTCCTTGTCGGCCTCTCTTTGGTCTACTACGCCGTATTCGAGGGCACGATTGTCGCCGTCGCACTGCAGTCATACTTCAACGTCTGGGATATCAAAGTCTGGTACGCCATTGTCGTCGTCGGCATGCTTCCCCTCATGCTCGGGGGCATGCAGACCTGGTTGAGCAAGCTGAACTGGGTCTCACTGCCCATCTACTTCTTCGGCGTAACGGCAGCGGTTCTTTTTGCCGGCATGCAGGTTGGCTGGGTTGGAGACTGGAGCGCATTCTCGGCGACTGCCTCAGCCACCCCGGCGATTCCTGGTTGGTTGACCGTCTTCGTCCTGTACATGGGCATTTTCGTCCTCTTTCCGGAAACACAGGATGCAGCACGCTTCGCCAAGGAACGGGATCTGAAGTTCCACCAGAACGTCACATTTGGCTGGGCGTTCTACGGTGTCGCGTACCTGTTCAACGGGTTGGTCGGGATCGCGATCGTTGGATTCGCGGGGTCGAGCGATGAAGTCTCTGAGAGCGGCGTCGTCCAAGGCATTATCGACACCCTTGGCCTTGTTGGACTTATCGTCATCGTTGTCAGCCAGATCAGGATCAACTCGGCCAACTTCTACTTTGCAAGCGTGAATTTGGAACGGTTCGTCGGGCATTTCACCAAACGAGGCATCTCGCGAAAAGCGTGGGTGGTCTTGATCTCACTGGTTGTCTTCGTCCTCATGCTTACGAATGTCTTTAGTTACATTTCGGTGGCACTTGCTTGGCAGGCTGTGCTGATCGTGACGCTCGTGGGCATCATGGTCACGCATAGTGCGCTGAATCCGCGGCAGGCTCCGGAGTTCAGAACCCCCAGGTTGAAGGCCGCCGGCCCGGGTTTCGTGGTCTGGATGATTTCTTCCGGTGTGGGCATCGTCTTGCTCCAGCTATCCGCACAGGCCCCCGTGCTTTCCGCCTTGGCGCCGCTGATCTCACTGGGACTGGCCGTGGTCCTCTACATTGCGGCCCATATGGCGGGGGGAACTGCCGTGAAGGAGCGCCAAGCCGATCCCGTCCGAGAAGCCGTAGAGGACCTATGGAATGTCAGGGTCGAGTGCGACTCCTGCGAACGGTCCTATGTTGCCCAGGAAATGGATGTGCCGGAACAGGGCCAATCGGTCCAGTGCCTCGCGTGCCAAGAAAGCAAGACGCGTTCAAGCCTGGAGGACTCCTCGCTGACCCGGTAACGGGCGGCTGCACGACCACCCTGAGCCGGACCATCGCCGACCTCAGGAATTTATGACCACGAAGGGTTGAACTCCCTTCTGCCGTCCATGTGAAACGGAGATAGAAATGGCAGAGAAGATCGGAGAGCACCGACTTCCGGAGATCGCCGACGTCGTAGTTGTCGGAGCCGGCCCAGCGGGGGCGGTGATGACGAAGGCGTTCGCGGAAGCGGGAATGAGCGTTGTCTGTCTGGACCAGGGGGACTGGCCCGACTACTCAACCTCCCGCAATGCAAGTCCAGAACGCGCGCTGCTCGGAGGCAACGAGTGGTCCCCGCTGTCGAATGTTCGAAAAGGGCCGGGCGACTATCCGATCGACGAAGACGACGCCGACATTAGCGCCCTCCTCTGGAATGGTGTGGGCGGCAGCGCGATGCTTTACGCTGCCCAGTGGCAGCGCAACATGCCCTCGGACTTCCGCGTGCGCAGTCTCGATGGGGTGGCCGACGACTGGCCGATCTCCTATGAGGATCTGCTGCCCTACTATGCCCAGGCAGAGCGGGACTTCGCCATAGCGGGTCTTAACGGCGATCCTGCAGTTCCCGGGGCCGACCACTACCCCATGGCGGCGACGCCGATCGGCGAGGCGGGTCGCCGCATGGGCAAGGCCCACAATTCCCTAGGATGGCATTGGTGGCCGGGCGCTAACGGGATCGCTACGCGAGAATTTGGTCGCCTGAAGCCAAGCGTTCAACGCGGGGCCTGCTTCCTGGGGTGCGGCGACCAGGCCAAAAGCACAGTCGATGTAACTCACTGGCCGGATATCTGCCGACACCGTAATGCGTGGCTTCTCACCCGGTCCACAGTCGCCAGGGTCGAGACAAATTCCTCTGGCCGGGCCTCAGGTGTGGTCTATTTCGACTCGGAGGGAGTCGAACGACGTCAGAAGGCGAACTTGGTGATCCTCGCGGCCAACGGCGTCGGCACTCCCCGCCTGCTGTTGATGTCGGCCAATTCTCAACACCCGGATGGGTTGGCAAACGCCAGCGGGCTTGTGGGCAAGCGGCTGATGATGCATCCCTACTCCGCAGTCGTGGGGACCTTTGATGACGAAATCGGAACCATGCAGGGCGCATATGGCCATCTGCTTTACTCGCTGGAGTTCTACGAGACGGACGAATCCCGAGGATTCGTCCGGGGGGCTAAATGGGGACTTATGCCAACAGGGGGGCCGATGGAGATGACTCGGTCCTTCCCTTGGGGCGATAACCGTGACCTCTGGGGTGCCAGGTTCAACGAGACTATTCGGGAGCGGCTGAACCATTCCGCTACTTGGGGAATCATCGCCGAAGACTTGCCGGAGGAACACAATCGGGTGGAGCTGAGTTCCACCCTCGTTGATGACCACGGACTTCCTGCTCCGAAGATTGTCTATGAGACCTCCGAGAACAGCCGGCGGCTACTTGCATTCCATGTGGAGCGGGCGAAGGAATCCTTCCTCGCAGCCGGGGCGAAGCAGATTACTGTAGCTCCGCACATCCGTAACACCGGCTGGCATCTGCTGGGCACTACCAAGATGGGAACCAGCCCGGAGGACTCGGTCGTCGACCACACCGGACGAGCCCATACAGTCCCTAATCTCTACATCGTGGACGGCAGCACGTGGCCAACCTCTGCAGGTGTCAATCCAACCGCAACGGTGGTCGCCATGGCCCTGCGCACGGCCGAACTCATTACGTCCGGAAATGCAGCGACCGGAATTAAGGATTTGGAAGGAGTCACAGCATGAATGAGAACCAGACGGTTTGGACGGACCGCGAACGCGGGGCGCTGAGAAGGCTGAGCGATCTGCTGATTCCAGCCGGAGCCGGCATGCCGGCTGCCTCAGAGGTCGAGGCACACCTGTCAGGCGCGGACAAGGTCTGCAGTGTCAGGACCGACCTTGTGGAACCCGTGAAGGAACTCATTGCGGAGGTGGAACCACTTCAGGAATGGTCCGTGCAGGACATCCAATCCCGCTATCCTGCGCTCTTCGAAGCTGCTGGGGAGCTGCTTGCGGGAGCGTACTTCCTGGATGAGGGTATAGCTCGAACCTTGGATTACCGGGAGCAAATCACTATCCCCTTGGATCCCGAACCCACACGAACAGCGGAACTGCAGGAACTCACTGCCCCCGTCGTAGCCAGAGGGAATATCTGGCGGACGACCGTCTAAGCAGGCAGGTTTGCGGGGGATCGCACTCTCCCCCGCGCCCCCTTTTTTGCCAACCCTGCGAAGGGTCCCCGGGCAAGACATCCGCGCAAACACGTCTGTCCGGCTGGGTTACCCCGGCCGGACAACGGGATTCGAACGCGCAGCCACACACGGACTGTTTCTCAACATCAGCAACCCCCTTTTGAAACAGATACAGCCGACGCCGCCTGCAAGCGGAGACTCGAATAATTGAAGGAAATTGTGATGACAGTAGTGACACCGACGGTTGTTAACAGGACAACCACGCCCAGCTTCCAGGTTCGCAACCCTGCCAATGGCAAGGTGGTGGAGACCTTCCCACATGCAACTGACGCCGAGATCGAATCTGTGGTCGGAGCGGCGCTGCAGGCCTTCCTCAGCTGGAAGGCTATGCCCATTGAGACCCGGGCCCGCGTCGTTCTGCACGCCGGTAAGATTTTCCGGGAGAGAGCTGACGAGCTCGCCGCGATCGTCACCGAGGAAATGGGCAAAGGCCTCTCTGAAGCCAAAGCAGAAATCTCTCTCTGTGAAGGAATCTTCGACTACTACGGCACGAAGGGTCCTTCCCTGGCAGCCGACGCGCCCGTGCAAGTACCACAGGGCGGGGACGCCATAGTCGAGAAACTCCCCCTCGGGGCCCTCCTGGGCATCATGCCTTGGAATTTCCCGTGCTATCAACTGCTACGGTTTGCAATCCCTAATCTGGTGATCGGCAATACCGTGGTCATCAAACCTGCCGAATCGTGCCCCCGTTCGGTTTTGCTGATCCAGCAAATCATGAGCGAGGCCGGGCTTCCGGCAGGGGCCTACAGCACTATCTTCGCAAGCCATTCCCAGATCGAAGGCATGGTGGCCGATCCGCGCATTCAGGGAGTCTCGCTGACCGGCTCGGAACGGGCAGGAGCCGCCATCGGTGAACTCGCCGGCCGGAACCTGAAGAAGACCGTGTTGGAGCTCGGGGGCTCCGACCCATACATAATCCTCGACACCGACGACGTGCGCGAATCAGCGCGAGCTGCATGGACAACACGACTGTCAAACATGGGTCAGTCGTGCAATTCCAACAAGCGAATGATCGTCATGGAGGATGTTTTCGACGAATTCGTTTCCGAGCTGACCCGATTGGCCAAAGACCTCAAACCAGGCGACCCCAAGCTTGAAGAGGACGGCACCTTCAACCCCATGGCCTCACGGGCAGCGGCAGAGCAGCTCGCCGAACAGGTGCGGGACGCTGTCGAAAAAGGCGCCACACTGCATGCAGGAGGATCACTCGTCGAAGGAGACGGGGCCTATATGGCTCCCACCGTCCTGACTGGAGTGACCGAGCAGATGCGGGCCTACCACGAAGAACTCTTCGGACCGGTGGCCGTCGTCTACAGGGTCTCCAGCGAAGATGAGGCAATACGCCTGGCCAATGACAGCGCTTATGGTCTGGGCGCATCGGTCTTCTCCACGGATGTCGACAGGGCCACCAGAGTGGCCCGCCGTTTGGAAACGGGCATGACACACGTCAACACGGCCGCGGCATATGGGGCTCAGCTGCCTTTCGGGGGAATCAAGCGTTCCGGATTCGGACGGGAACTGGGCCCCGAGGGAATGGACGAATTCCTCAACAAGCGCTTGCTCTACGTCAACCGTTGATCCTTCAAAATACTCTCCCGCGCCTTCCTGGCATGCCGGCGCCTACCTCCAAGGTAGGCGCCGGCATAGGGTACCTTCGTCGCGCTTTGACTGCTCCGGAAGCGAGTCCTTCCGGACGCCGGATGCACCTCACCAACTAACTCAATACATCAAGGACTGCTGGACAATGACAACGACCATCGACGCTCCTGTCACCATCCGCCAAGCCTCTGAGCGAACCACTCCTGATAATGAGCAGAGCAACCCGCTCGTCAATGCCAAGAGCCAACTCGCGACGGCTGTGCAGACCCTGGGCTTTGACCCAGGCATGCATCAGATCCTGGCTAATCCCAGACGCGAAATGACTGTTCAAGTCCCTCTACGCCGCGACGACGGCACCACTGAGATTCTCACTGGCTATCGCGTACAGCACAACTTGTCCCGTGGCCCGGCCAAGGGCGGCCTGCGTTACAGCCCGGCCGTAGACCTGCATGAGGTACGGGCCCTGGCCATGTGGATGACGTGGAAGTGCTCGCTGCTGGATCTTCCCTACGGCGGAGCCAAGGGCGGCATCACCCTCGACCCGCGCCGCTATTCCCAGGCCGAACTCGAGCGGGTCACCCGGCGCTACACTTCCGAAATCCTCCCGATAATCGGCCCCGAACGCGATATTCCGGCCCCGGACATCGGGACCGATGAGCGGACCATGGCATGGATGATGGACACCTACTCGGTCAACGTTGGCTACACCGTTCCAGCAGTTGTCACCGGCAAACCTGTATCCGTAGGCGGTTCCTTGGGCAGGGCCTCCGCCACTTCCAAGGGGGTGGTTGTTATCGCTCTGGCGGCACTGGCACACCTCAAACGGCGCCCGAAAGAAACGACGGCCGCTGTCCAGGGCTTTGGCAAGGTCGGAGCCGGCGCAGCCTTGCTCCTCTCTCAGGCTGGAGTGCGTGTAGTCGCAGTGGCCGACCAGTACGGAGCGGTGCATAACAGCGCGGGACTGGACATCGAGGACCTTAAAAAGCATCTGGAGCAAACCGGATCCGTAGTCGGTTTCACCGAAGCAGAGGCACTGGACGCCGAGCTCTTGCTCGAGCTTGAAGTGGATCTGCTCGTCCCGGCAGCCGTAGAAGGTGTGCTGAACGAATCCAACGCGCACCGGATAAAGGCCGATCTGATTGTCGAGGCTGCCAACGGACCAACCACCGACGCAGCGGACAAAGTGTTCACTGAAGCCGGCAAGCTCGTGGTTCCGGACATCTTGGCCAACGCAGGTGGTGTAGTCGTCTCATACTTCGAATGGGTCCAAGGCTCCAACGCCTACTGGTGGTCGGCACAAGAGGTCGACCAAAGACTCGAGCACCGCATGCTCCAAGCTTGGGATGGAGTCGTCAGCACGGCGACCAGTCGCGGACTTAGCCTGCGCGAGGCGGCAACTGTCACAGCTGTGCAGAAAGTCGCCGAAGCCCACCAACTCCGCGGCCTCTACCCCTGAGAGCCAGGCAGACGACAACAATGACGGAAACCAGAAACCTCATCCAAGACCTGCAAAAAGGCGACCACGTAATCATTACTGCCGCCAAGGGTATGCCAATCGGGGGGTGGGTCGAAGACGTCGCCCCACACCTAGACGCAGCCTGGATACGCGAACACGATCTGGCTGCCCGCCGCCTAATCACCACAACGGATCTTCAGCCCACGACGAGCCGCCGAGGAGCTGAATAAACTTTGTGCGTTGGACCTTCTGCGCCCCAGTACCTAGACCTAACGGGGAATCATGCAGGGACAAATTAGACTCGCTACATGCCAGCTGCGCCTCCCTCAACAGAACAAGTACTTCCTTCCCAAAGGAGCGGGGTTAGGAAGACCAGAGATTGGCTTGCTCAAAAAATCTGGGAGAAGGACCGCCAGTCCACAGTCAGGTTAGTGCTAACCGTAGTCAACGTGATCCTCGTGCTCCTATTGGGGGGTCTGACATTTTCGCCGTCTTGGCCTCCACCCTTATCTATCACTCTTTGGAGCACAGCCGGGGCCCTGGTGCTACTACTTCTTGTGGGTGCATGGGTGGATTATGACGTGACGACGAAAGAGAAAAGCGAACGGCAAAAGGCAGCAACTGCCAAGAATGCATTAGAGGGGAAAGTCAATAATCTAAATGAAGCATTGGCTGATTCCTCGCGTAGACTGTCAAGAGCCAAAACCGAATTGGGCAAAGCTGTTCAAGCCCACAATGACTACGACCGCGCCATCAAGGGTGCCCTGCTTCCATTGGCCGGTATCCTCGAACAAATTCCTCTTGCACGGACATCAAGAGAAGCGGAAGGGCTTCTCGGTGAGTTCAAGAGCTTGGCTATAACGATGCTGTACCAAACTGCCGGTACCTCCAACCGGAAGTTGGCCGCGCGAGCAACTCTCTACGAGATCGACGACCAGGGTAATCCCATCTATCGGCGACACGGTGGCAGAGCAGAACAGCCCAGGGACCGGTTCGAAGGGGAGTCCCTTACTAAGATCCGGAAGCTCATCGATACAGGTGCAACAAACTGGTTCGATGTCGATGACCCATTTAACAGCGTGGAGCCAAGCAAGGGGAGCACGTACAAAGTTGTAGTTGCAACCGCCATCGGACGACAAAACCGAAACACGGGATGCTTACCATAGACAGTACAGACAAGTCGCAACTGACAGACGACGATTGGCCCATCCTCCAGTCTGTCGGCGGGATGCTAGCCGCCTCGTACCGCATCGCCGCTCTAGTGGAAGAACTAGAGAATGCAAAAGCTGCAGCAGACAAAAGATGCACACTCGATTAGGTCGATCACAAAAGGCTCATCCCCACCCCCCACAAACTCTTCGCGATGGCTTGAGTCACTGCAAATTGTCAGCGTCAACAGATATAGTCAGACACAACCGAGGTTAGGAGGCCACACATGACCACCACCGCTGTCACCATCAACAAGGCTCTCGATCGATTGCTTGCGCACCAGATCACAGCCGAGCAGTACTTGGAGCTTGTTGATCAGGCAAACGAAGAACTCGCTTCGAGCCAAGCTGACCGTAAGCTCATGGCTGTCTAGCCACCACACACTTTCTCTCCAGGGCAGGGCGAGGACCGATCGGTCCTCGCCCTGCGTCTTTCAACGACGTGCTGCAAGCGATGGACGCCTCTAACGGGATGTAGTACCAAATATCAGGCAGTAACAACGGGGATATATTCCCAGGGGCCACAGCTTGTGGCACATTCGCCTCGCTCCCCTAGCCTCGGCCATGGTCCGCGTGTACTGCAGGTTTCGCTGGGAGAAGCCCTTCATCTAAGGGAACACTGTTTGGAGGTCTCCGGCCAGTTGGGCGATGACGCCGCTGCCCCAGCCTTCGGCTGAGCCTGCTCGCCAACTCGTTCGCTGTTGCCATAACTTGCTCGCCCCATTGCTCGCCGAGGGTTGTCTGGAGACGAGGCAACGGCACCCCGAGGCAGACCGCCGCGACGACCTTGCCGGGATCTCGCCAGCTACTCGGGATGAACCTCTCGACGACCCATCGGCTGGCGACTGCGCTGACGCAACACAGGGTTGATTAGCTGCGGCGGCGACGGCCGTTATGGCCCAGGCGTGAGGTTCGACATGAGCAACATCGCATGGGCCTCCCGCCCCCTGCTCCCGGCGGGAGCGCCTGACCATTCACTTCTTGATTTGGTGGCAGCGGTAAGCAGTCAGAACACCGTCCTCGTTGAAGCATGAAAGGACCGGTAGGAAACGAACGCAAGCAGGCACTCTGTCCGACAGCGTTCGCTCGCCATCCAGTGCGCCGCTTGCGAGGGGCAGGGCTACGCCCTTCCCTTAGACCCCCAAACCCGAAGCAGGGTGCCGTGCTACCGCACCCGGGAACACGCTGTCTGCGACGGACTGCCCGACAGTCACCGGATCTGTTCACGAAGTTCCCACAGCGCCAAGTCCCCCTGCATCACGGCGAGGGTGATCTCGTCCAGACGAGGTCGGAGCTTCAATGGGTTCAAATCCCACCGTCACCGCCACAGAAAACCCCCGGAAATCCGGGGGTTTTCTTCATTTCGGGCAGAGGCGTGGTGCATTTGTGGTGCAGACTCCGGAGGCGAGCCCATCAAATCCCGCACCAGGACCTGCGCTCGTGTCGCTCGAAGGTAGGCGCTGCGTCGGTGCGCCGGGACAGTCCGGATAAGATCACGGGGAGGTATTGCGCGCTCCTGCGCTGCCGACGAGGAGTAAGAACGTGTGCCAACCGTGGTCGTCTGCCGACTGCATGCCAACCGGCCCCGGAAGCACGCTCTTAAACATCGAGGGCACGGCCCACGGTGGGATCACATTCGCGGAGGAAAATCGTCGATGGTGAAGCTCAATTTGAAGGCCGTCGAGGAACGCGTTGCCCCACTCGGCGGCCGCGAATCCTACGATCGCGAGTTCATTTTCGACTTGCTGCGGGCCTACGGGAAGCCCCAGGGCAACGTAACCCGTCTGCGCAACGGCTCGCTCAACGTTGCCAATGACCCATCCACTGAAGTGGCGCAGAAGAACGTCGTCTACTTCAAGGAGACAACCGGTGATCCGCTCGCGGTCATCGACGAGTTGAAGACTTCCCCGGTGGTCGTCCGGTACAACACGCGCTTCGTGATCGTCACCGACTACACGGAACTGGTGGCCATCGACACGAAGACCGGCGAGAACCTGATGATCCCGATCCGGGACGTCAACCAACACTTCACGTTCTTCCTGCCCTGGGCCGGGATGGAGAAAGCACAATACGTCGCCGAGGCGCACGCGGACGTCAGGGCTGCCGAACGGATGGGAAAACTGTTCGACGAGTTGCTGGCGGCGAACCCCGGCATGTTCGACATGGCGCACGGGCGTCATGCCCTGAATGTGTTCTTCACCCGGCTCCTGTTCTGCTTCTTTGCCGAAGACACAGGCATCTTCGAGGAGGGTGTCTTCACCAACGCCGTCGGCTCGCATACTCAGGCCGACGGTTCAGACGTCGCTGAGTTCCTCACGGCAGTCTTCAGTGCGCTCGATACTGAAGACGCCGCAAATAAGCCGAAACACCTGGCTAGGTTCCCGTACGTCAACGGCCGGTTGTTCACGATGGCCCCAGAGCATGTAGTGCCGCAGTTCACGAAAAAGGCCCGCGACCTGCTGATTGAGTCGGGCACGCTGATCTGGCGCGACATCAACCCGGACATTTTCGGTTCGATGTTCCAGGCAATCGTCACCCCGGGCAAGCGCAGCGATCTGGGCCAGCACTACACATCGGTGCCGAACATCCTCAAAACCATCGAGCCTTTGTTCCTGGATGATTTGAAGGAACAGTTCGATGCGGGGTTCGACTCCGTGAAGAAGCTTGAAGCACTGCTCGAACGAGTCAGCGCGATCAAGGTTTTCGACCCTGCCTGTGGGTCCGGCAACTTCCTCATCATTGCTTATAAGGAACTGCGCCGTTTGGAGCATGCGATCCTAGAGCGATTGTTTGAGATCGATCCGAAGCATCAGATGCTGTTCGCCGAGTCGAAGATCAGCATCGAACACTTCTATGGACTGGAGATCGACGATTTTGCCGTCGAAGTGGCAATTCTCTCTCTTTGGATCGCCAAGCACCAGATGAACGCCGAATTTAAGGACAAGTTCAAACTCTCCATCCCACTGATCCCACTCAAGGAAACCGGACAGATCCAGCAGGGCAACGCGATCATTTTCGACTGGAATGTTGTTTGCCCGAATGACCAAACCACCGAGATCTATGTCCTCGGCAACCCGCCCTACTTGGGTAGCCGCAACCAGTCGACAGAGCAGAAGCGGGATCTCGCGACGGTGACGAAGAATTACAAGAGCCTCGACTACGTCTCCGCATGGTTGATAAAAGGCGCGGACTATATCCGACGCACATCGGCCAAATTGGCGTTCGTCACCACGAACTCCATCACTCAGGGTGAGCAGGTCGGAATCCTCTGGCCTCAAGTGCTCGGTGACGAGCTTGAGATCGGCTATGCATACACATCATTCAAGTGGTCCAATCAGGCAAGGAATGCCGCGGGCGTAACGTGCGTGGTCCTTGGTCTTCGCAACACCTCATCCGACCCCAAATACATTTTCAGCGACGAGATCCGACTCGATGCAAAACGCATAAATCCTTATCTGGCAGACGGCCCAGACATCTGGATTGGCAGGCGTAGCAGGCCCTTATCGGCTCTTCCCAAGCTCGGCTTCGGATCAATGGCCAACGATGGCGGAAACCTGATCCTCAGTGACTCCGAGAAAGACGACCTCCTCGCTTCGGCACCCCAACTAGGCCCCTACGTTCGCGGGTTCAGCGGTTCGGAGGAGTTTATCAAGGGGAAGACGCGGTGGTGTCTTGTTGTCCCCGATGAAGCCGTCGACGAAGTCTCAAAAATCAACGAGATCGCACGGCGTTTTGAAAGTGTTCGAGCGCTACGTGAAAAGAGCACCGAGAAGTCCACGCGGGCTAAGGCGTCGACACCCAATCAGTTCTATTTCTGGGCACATAGAGACACAGAGTCAGTAATCGTTCCACGTGTGTCTTCTGAACGGCGTGAGTACATCCCAATCGGATACCTGGATGAAGGAACAGTGGTCTCCGACTCCGCCAACGTCGCATACGGAGTTCACCCCTGGACATTCTCGCTCCTTACCTCTCGTGCGCACGTCGTGTGGCTGCGCGCGGTTGGCGGGAAATTAAAGACGGACTACCGCTATTCGGCGACGATCGTCTACAACAACTTCCCGGTCCCTCCGCTGTCTGACGCGATGAAGGAGCAGCTCACCGTCGCGGCGTTGCGCGTGCTGGATGTCCGCGAGTATCACTGCGAACGAACGCTGGCTGAGCTCTATGACCCTGATCTGATGCCGGCGGACCTCCGAGCGGCCCATGAAGAAATTGATGCGTTGGTGGACTCGATCTATTCCAAGCGCAATTACGAAACCGATGAGCAGAGATTGTCGGACCTCTTTGCTATGTATGACGAAATGACAGCAGCAGAATCTGCAAAGGGGAACAAGAAGAAGTGAACAAGCCGATGAACATCGTTGATGTGACATACGCCCGCACACGTGCGTCGGTGAACACCGATGCGATGGGGATGCGGGAGATGCAGCAGCGCGTCTTCGCCAAGCGAGATGCCCAGCACCTTCTGGTCAAGGCTCCGCCGGCCTCGGGCAAATCGCGTGCTTTGATGTTTGTTGCGCTCGATAAGCTCTATAACCAGGGCCGGAAAAAGGTCATCGTCGCCGTTCCCGAGCGGTCCATCGGGGCGTCGTTCTCCTCGACGAAGCTCACCTCGCACGGATTCTTCGCAGACTGGGCAATCAAGCCTGAGCACAATCTCTGCGACCCCGGTTCCTCCCAGGGCAAGGTCGGAGCGTTCATCGACTTTCTTGAAGGCCCCGACGCAACACTGGTCTGCACGCACGCAACTCTGCGGTTTGCGTTTGAGAAGCTTGCACCGGAAGCGTTCAACGGCACCGTGCTGGCGATCGATGAATTCCACCACGTCTCCGCGGATACGGAAGCCAACCGCCTCGGCGCTCTCCTGCGTGACGTCATGAACGGCTCGGACGTGCACATCGTTGCCATGACCGGTTCCTATTTCCGCGGTGACTCCGTGCCTGTGCTGTCTGCGGAGGACGAGGCACGGTTCACGCCGGTCACGTTCAACTACTACGACCAGCTCAACGGCTATGAGTACCTGCACTCGCTCGGCATCGGGCACCACTTCTACCAGGGCCGCTATACCGATGCGATCGGTGAGGTCCTGCATCTGGACAAGAAGACGATCGTTCACATTCCGAACGTCAACTCAGGGGAGTCCACCAAGGACAAGATCGAAGAAGTCGGGTTCATCATCGATGCCATCGGCCATGTCGAAGCTACCGACCCGGAGACCGGGATCATCAGCATTCGCCACAAAGACACCGGGGAGATTCTTCGGGTCGCTGATCTCGTGGATGACACGGACCAGAAGAAGCGCGCTGACACGCTCCACTACCTTGCCCACGTAGCTTCCAAAGAGCGCGAAGGCGTAGACATCATCATCGCCCTGGGCATGGCAAAGGAAGGCTTCGACTGGCCTTTTGCCGAGCACGCCCTGACCGTCGGGTACCGCGCCTCACTCACCGAGGTCATCCAGATCATTGGGCGCGTCACCCGCGACAGCCCCGGCAAGGAACACGCCCAGTTCACGAACCTGATCGCTGAGCCTGACGCCACTCAGAGCGAGGTTAAGGTCTCGGTAAACAACATGCTGAAGGCCATCACTGCGTCTTTGCTGATGGAGCAGGTGCTCGCTCAGAACTTCACCTTCAAGACCAAGCGCACTGACGACGATGACGTGAATCCGCCGGGAGTCATCAAAATCAAGGGATTCAAGGAGCCATCGTCCGAACGCGTCAAACAGATCGTCGAGACGGACTTGAATGATCTGAAGGCAACGATTCTGCAGGATGATACCTTCGCCAAGGCGGCCGCCGGCTCGGTCGATCCCGAAACGACGAATAAGGTTCTGATCCCGAAAATCATCCGCGAGCGGTACCCCGACCTGGACGAGACTCAAGTTGAAGAGCTTCGTCAGCAGGTCATCGTGGATTCCGTCATCAAGAACGGTGAAGTCCGCGAGGTCGGTGACAAGCGGTTCATCAAGATGGCCGAGAAGTTCGTCAACATCGACGACATCAACATCAACCTCATCGACTCGGTCAACCCCTTCCAGCGCGCCTTCGAGGTCATGTCCAAATCCGTGACCCCGTCCGTGCTGCGAATCATCCAGGACACGATCACCGCGACACGCATCGATTTCACCGAGGAGGAGGCCCTCGCACTCGTCCCCCGGATTAAGAACTGGATCAAGGTCAACGGACGGCGACCGGACTCGCGGGCAGAGGACCCGGCCGAGAAGCGGTACGCGGACGCGCTGCTGTGGCTCCAGCGGGCCAAGCAGAAGCTCGAAGCCCAGAAGCGCGCGACTGAGATGGTGGAGAGCGAATGAGCGATAACGACGACGTCCTCGAGGCGGCACCGTCCTCCCTGCAGGACCTCATCGACAACGACCTTGACGGACTGCTCGACGCGCCTGCGAAGCCCAAGAAGGTCACCTCGTCCGACCGGCTCGAGCGTGCGTTCCTAGAGATCGTGGAGTTTCGCCGGACGCACAAACGCCTGCCGAACTCGACGACGCGGGAAATCGCCGAGCGGAAGCTGGGGGCCCGCCTTGATGGCATCCTCGCCAGCGACGAGAAGATCGCGGCGCTCAGACACCTCGACACGGAGTACGGGCTGCTGACCGTAGAAGCAGCCCCCGAGTCACTGGACGATCTTCTCGAGAGCGATGATCTGGACGATCTGCTGGGCGACGACTCCGGCATCCTCGATGTCTCAGACCTTCCCGTGATCAAGCGCCCGGAGTCTCCGGACTCGGTCGCTCAGCGGGTGAAGGCAGAGGACTTCGACCTGTTCGAGCCGCTGTTCAAGGCGAAGCACGCCGAGCTGGCCGAGGGCACGTACAAGCTGATGCCCTTCACTGGTATGGATCTAATCCGCGAAGGCGTGTTCTTCGTGCTGAGCGGCGTCATGTGTTTTGTCGCTGAGGTCGGCGAGGACGTCGACCTGATCGTCGGTGGCAAGCCCAGGCAGAAGCAGCGCCTGCGCGTCGTCTTCGAGAACGGCACAGAATCGGCGATGTACAAGCAGAGCCTCATGACCCGCATGTACGAGGCGCAGGGCCAGGTCCTGGCTAGGACTGGCCACGATGCCAGCGAGGTCCTCGACGCGGACGTGGAGAGCGGCCATATCTACGTGCTGCAGTCGCTCAGCGACGACCCTCAAATCGCGGGGTTGAAGGACCTCCACAAGATCGGCTTCTCCACGACGGACGTCAAGACCCGCATTAAGAACGCCGCGATTTCGCCGACCTACCTGATGGCACCTGTGAAGGTGCTGGCGGACTATCGGCTTTACAACGTGCGTGCGTCGTGGCTGGAGCACCTCTTGCACCGCGTGTTCGCCGAGGTGCGGCTGGACCTGACTCAGGTCGACCGGAAGGGACGCGATTACGACCCCTCGGAGTGGTTCGTTGTGCCGCTGGAGACCATCAACACGGCTGTCGCAATGATCATGTCCGGCGAGATCACCGACTATGTCTACGACAAGGCGCTGCAGCGACTGGTCGAGCGTGGCTGAGCAGGAGGCTCAGTGGCTAGGGGTGCACTCGGATGTGAGGTCATCGAGGCTTATATCCATTTTCCTATTCCGCTGCTACGTCCTCCTGCCGGCCTGCCGGAGGACGTAGCTAAGCCACTGGGGCTTGCGACAGGTAAGAATACCAACGCTATGGCTTTTATGCGTTCATTCCAGCAGCGAGGAGTTGAACGGCAAAAGCAGTGGACACGGTGGTCCGCAGATGTTCCGGCACCCCGGCCGCGTCCATCGCTGCCCGAATAAACTCCTTGCCTTTGTCGTCTTTGTCGAAGCCTGCCGCAGAAGCCATATTGGCCATCGGTATCGTGAAGTCGTTAATTGGGTGAGGATTCTCGGACGACTCTCCCTCGTCATGCATGGTAATTTGACGCCTAAAAGTTTCCGCAGAGGATTTCCACCGCTGTTTTGCCTCGAAACCACTTGGCTTGCTCCGATAAGAGCCCACAGCACGACACGGACAGAATATGGTGGGTGCATGGACGCAATACTCGAGCGACGTGCCGTCGGAGACATCGCAGGATCATTCTTCGTTCCCGCGTACCAGCGCGGCTACCGGTGGGGAACCGAGGAGGTCGGGCGCCTGCTCGACGATATTTGGGCGAGTAACGGCGACCCCTACTACCTGCAGCCAGTTGTAGTGAAGCCGCTGGGGGATGGCCGATGGGAGTTGATCGACGGCCAACAGAGGTTGACCACCTTGTTTCTCATATTTCAGTACATGCGGAGTGAGGGCCTACAGAACGCCGGTGCAGGATTCACGATCGAGTACGAAACACGAAGCGGAAGCGCAGATTATCTGAGCAATCCGACGGCACAGCGGCGCCGCGAGAACATTGACTTCCATCACATATTCGCCGCCTACGCGCACATAAACCAATGGTTCGATCAGTACGGGCACCGTAAGCAATGGGCCGCGAACCGATTCTACGATTACCTTTTCGAATCCGTCCGAGTGATTTGGTATGAAGCTGCAAAGGACCTTGACTCCATCGCTCTCTTCACGCGATTGAACGTTGGACGGATTCCGCTCTCGGATGCCGAACTCGTTAAGGCCCAATTGCTCGCCAAACTCCAGCATCGTGCGGGTTTCTCTGACCGCAGCGAGCAGACCGCAGCTCAATGGGACCAGTTCGAACGCGAACTCCGAGTACCGGAGGTCTGGTCGTTCGTGACCACGCTTCGCGAGGATGAACCGACACGAATTAGCCTAATCTTGGATACTCTCGCGGATCGTCGCGGAGGCACACCACCCGGCGGGCACCGGCCGCGGTACTACACGTTCGAGACGCTGCGGCCAATGATCGACGATGCCCCGCAAGCATTCTGGGACGACGTGGTTAAGCTGCATTCTCTCATCGTCGGCTGGTACGAGGATCGCGATATCTTCCACAAGGTGGGCTACCTAGTGGCGACCCGTAAACACACGTTCGCTGGCCTCCATGAAGCAGTGACCGGGCTGACTAGGCCCGAACTCCAGGCCGTGCTCGATGAACTCATCGCCAAGCACTTGGACCTCACGGCTGGCCAGGTCGCTGACTTGGACTACCAGAAGTCGGGTTCGAAATGCTCGGACGTCCTCCTCCTGATGAATGTAGAGACAGTCCGCCTGCGGTCCGACTCTACCGAGCATTACTCGTTCCATGCGCACTCACGGGGCGTCTGGTCGCTCGAACACATACACGCGCAGAACGCCCTTGACCTCAAGCGCGACGCGAAAGTGTGGACCGAATGGCTTCGGCTTCACCGCGGTGCCATCAGCAACGTTCCGAGTATCGACGAGGACCAACGCAAGAACCTCTTGGCCGAAATCGATGGCGTCCTCGCGGCGATAGCTGACCCTCGGATCGTCGCGTTGGGCACCCAGTTCGATCAGATCAAAGCCCGCGTCGAGACCTCGCTAACTGAGGGGAAAGCTGAAGGCGACGACGGCGTGCATGCGATTTCCAACCTTGCGTTGCTTGCGAGCGGAGATAACAGTGCCTTGTCGAACTCGACATTCGAGGTGAAGCGGAGGGAGATCATTGGTCGCGACAAAACGGGCTCCTACATTCCCCCTTGCACCCGCAATGTGTTCTTGAAGTACTACACCGACGCTGACCACCAACAGATCCATTTCTGGGGGGTCCAGGACCGGGAGTCGTATCTGGACGCGATTCTCGCGGCGATTCAGCCGTACCTGAGGCGCGACCCTGAGCTGAATGAAGAGGAGTTCGTCGCGTGAAGGGACACAAGACTACATTTGCCGGGATGTTCGGTTACGCGGCGGGGGAAATGCCGAGCGTCGCACGAATCGAGATTCCCCTCATCCAGCGAGACTATGCGCAAGGTAGACCCGGGGCACTCGTCGAGACGATTCGCCATGATTTCCTTGATGCACTCATCGGGGCGGTTGGAGGCGGCGAACCCTTGGATCTCGACTTCGTTTACGGGGAGATAGAGGACTCGACGCTCAAGCCCTTGGACGGACAGCAACGCCTTACGACGCTCTTCCTCCTGCACTGGTACCTCGCGGCGCGAACCGATCGACTCGGTGACGCGGAAGGAATCCTCAAGCTGACGTACGCGACCCGACCGACAGCTGAGCTTTTCTGTCGGCAGCTCGTGAACCCGCAGCATCCACTGACCGACGACTTCGCAGTGCCATCCCAATGGATCACCAACCAGTCGTGGTACCTATATGCATGGCGGCACGATCCGACGGTCCAGGCGATGCTCGTCATGTTGGACGCCATCCACGATCGACTCGGCCATGGGGACCTCGATCTCGGGGTGGCCTGGTCGCGTCTGGTCGACGAGGATCGGCCGGCGGTCTCGTTCTACTTCCTCCCCATCGATGACATGCCTTCCGGGGACGAGCTGTACATCAAAATGAACTCCCGCGGGAAACCGCTGACTAGCTTCGAGACCTTCAAGGCCCGATTCGAGAAGCTACTAGGGGACGAGACCGACGCTGAGAGGTACGACCGCATCATTCACAAGATCGATGGCGCTTGGACTGACGTCCTGTGGCGGTTTGACGGCGGCGACGACGTCATCGACGACGAATTTCTTCGCTACTTCGAGTTCGTGGTCGACGTGTGCGAGTGGCGGGACGGTGAGACCACGCAAAGCGCGACCCTGCTCGAGCGCACGGAGCGGGCTTTCGGGCCCGCTAATCCAAGCCGTGAAGCACACTTGGACTTCCTGGAACACGCGTTCGACACTTGGGTAGGTGTTGACGACGTCCGCGCGGTGTTCGCTAGCGTTTTCACAGAGTCGGAGAGCGCACAAACGGCCGCCGACCAGGAAAAGATCCCGCTTTTCGACACCACCGACCTCAACCTGTTTGCGGCCTGTTTGCGCCGGTATGGCCTTAAGAGCGGGCGGAGGCGTCAATTCTCCTTGGCGGAGACGCTGTTTCTGCTCGCTGTGCTTGTCCATCGGCAGTACCGGACCGATGATTTCGCGACGCGGGTTCGCGTGTTGCGCAACCTCATCGACCTAGCTGATGACGAGGTCCGTGAAGCTCGCATGACCGACCTAGTTCCAGGTGTCGAGCTCTTGATCAAAGGTGCGCCCCTCGAGGAGCTTCGGGGTTTCAACCCCGATCGAGTCCGTGACGAGCAGGCAAAGGAAGCGTTCAACGGCACTGATCTAGAGATAGTGATTCATCGCCTTGAAGATCATCCTCTTCTCCGCGGCCGAATCTTCGCGTTCGATCTTGAACCAGCAACGCTGCCGGCGCGCGCCAAGGCATTCGTACGCGTTACCCAACCGGAGGCGTGGGGACTCTTCGCTGCCGCACTGCTCGCAAAAGGTGACTATGGCTTCGACCTCGGCAACGGGCGTGTCAGACAGTTAGGAACAGGCGCGGCGAACCAGGAGTCTCGATGGCGGGAAGTGTTCTCCCACTCCGGCCGCGGGAGAAACAGCGAACTGCGTTCGGCACTTGCCGATCTACTTGACGAGGTCTCAGCCTCCGACGAACCCACGCTGAGCAGCCTGGAGCGCGCTGCCGCTGAGTTCGTCGCCTCCCGTCGCGCATCAGGCATGCTCGACTGGCGCTATTACTTGGTCGCCTACCCAGCAATGCGCGAAGGCCAAACGGGGATCTACTACGGCGAACACCAACCCACTCGGGGGATCTGGGGCTACTCGATGTGTATGCTCCGCACGGCCTCGTTGACAGGAAGCGCCCTTTACCGAGACCCTTACCTACTCGCGATTTATCGCGCCAGCGCGGTCGAGGACCGGCTTATCGACCCTTGGTTTCGAGGTTACGAGACGGCGCCGCGGTGGCTTGAGCTCTCGCGGAGCGGCGGCGGCATCCGATGCGTCGAAGAAGGCTTCCAACTGGCAGCGCCGCAGGACGCCGACGCCTCGAGGCGCTTTCACGCTATCTGCCGGGAGTACGGCGCCACTAGTGACGGGTTCCTCTCCATTCGCCAAGTAGAGGTCGACGGTGAACTAATCGATGCGGAGGATCGCGTCGTCGTAGGTGCCGCACTCGTGCGTGCGCTCGTTGAGGCGGGAATCTAACTCGACCACGTTGCGTAGCCAAATAACCTCGGACGCAGTAGCGCTGCCCTTGGAGCATCGTGTCCAATCGTTCGAGCCCGCTAAGCATGCGTCGGTCGCCTATAGTTGCTCAAATCCCATCGTTGGAGGACCCCTTGACCACCACACCGGAGACAGCCGCTGCCTACTCGACCGTTGGTACGCGCCGTGACGCCGTCGACCTCGCAGCATTCCTATGCCACCCCGAGCGGGACCAACCGGTGGTGGTCATCTCCTCCACGAGGGAGGGTCCACGGATCGATCCGGCCGCCGTCGCCAGTCGTCTCGGAACCACAGCCACGGTCTACCTCCTGGCCACGCCTGGGGTGGCTTACGACTTCGATGAGGCCATGCCTGATGAGACGTCGGTTTACGGCGGGGCCGCCCGCTCCTACCCGACCGGGACAGCATGGCACACCAACCAAAGAATCTCCGTGCTTCGTTTGGCCTACTCGGACATCGAAGCCCGTGACGCTGTCGACCTCCTCGTCCAGGACGTCGACAAAATGGACCCGTACGCGCCGCCCGTCACCACTTCGAGAACGCCGGCCCGCTCGAAGGAACCCGACGCCGTCGAATGCGAGGTCTCCATGCTGCTGCCCCCGGACGGGGTGCTGGTGAAAGTGGCTGACGGCATGGCCCGCATCGATGTCTCCACCCTGGCACCAGGAATCGAGCCGGAGCGCCTGTTCATACCGGGTCAGAAGCTTACCGGCACCGTCCGGGACGGGCTGCTGACCATTACCTCCGGCATCCATACTGTCGCCGAGGCCGTCGCCCACGCCCGCGCCGGCATCGTTCACCCGGCCCTGGTCTTGAATGAGAAGCGCATCGCCCTGTTCCCCGGACTGGTCGTCCGCCACGCCGCCGCGATGGAGCCCGGCAGCGTGATCGCAGTCCGCATCGAGCTCTCCGGTCGCGCCGACGGTAAGGCTTGGAAGTTCTCCACAGCGGAGGACTCAAAACCGGAGTCGGTCACACCGGCTCTGCCGTTCTGCGTCGGCGCTGAACCTTGGATCGTCTGGAGCCCTCGGGCCGAGCAACCGCCAGCGGAGACGGTTGAGTCCATCGAGCCCGCGGAACCGCAACTAGATCTAGAAGCGGAAAAACCTGTCTTAGCTGAAGACGATGTGCCGGCCGCGGCCGATGAGGATGGGCCCCGGCCGGCATCCACGCCCCACGCTGCCGTGCACCCCGACGTCGCCTCCGCACTGGAGTTGATCCGGACGACACTGCACGATCTCGACGAAACGAACCGCCGCCTTGAAGCCGAGTCCGCCGAGTTGCGTCTCAGGGCCTCAAACCATAAGCCGGCGGCCCCCGTGCCCTCCCCCGGAGCCAGCGGCGCTGCCTTGGATCAGGCCCAGCGGCAGGTAGCCCTGCTGACGCGGGAGCGGATCGAACTCGTCGGGGACCTGACCCGGGCGCTCAGTGATGCGGACGCCCTGGCTGCTGAGAACACCGCCTTGGTTCATGAGAACGAACGCCTGCGCGAGAGTGTCCGTACCGAACAAACCCGTGCTGCCCGTGCCCGTCAGCTTTCCCGGGACATCTCCGCAGCCGCGGACACCGGCCCGCTGTTCACCGACCCCGTCGAGCAGTTTCGCCATGAGATCTACGTGGAGTGGACCACCCGTATCCCTGCTGCTGCCAAAGCGGAGATGCCTTTGGCGGAGTACGGCCTCGCCGAGGGATTCCTGCCGAGCGTCGAGCGGATCCAAGGCGTGGAAAGGCCCAAGATCGTCGCGGTCGCCGTGGAGGTCCTAACCGGCGTCGCCGATAGCTCGCCCGGCCGGGACATGCACCGGCTCCGCAACGGACCGAAGGTCGGCACCGGCTACGTCGAACACCCCGAGTACGGCACCGCTTGGCGGGTGGCACTGCAGGTCGACACGGCCGCGGCCCGGCGGCTGCACTTCTGGCGCGGCGCGGAGGGCAAGGTCATGTTTGCCACCGTCGGCATCCACGACGACATGGGCATCTGAGCTTGAAGAGCCGTCAGTGAATCGGTTGTCCCTCTCGAGGAAACCTTTAGGGCGCTACCGTCGGACCTCAATCTCGGCGTGGTTCTCGATAACCCAATCGGCCATGCGGGTCCCTCGCTTTTCGATGAACGTCAGCGTATTCTCCCGATAATCCACATATTCCTCTTTTGTGGCCGGCGTTCCGGAATGCTTGGTCATTGAATTCCAAGAAGAACTCAACCTTCTCGTAGTTGGCGTTGCAAGGTCCTGGAGGTGAGAAGAAGTCCACGAACTCCTTGAACCCGCCGTTGAAAAGCTCGAAGAAGTCAGCGTAGGCGTCTGTGACATCCACGAGCGGGCTCCCTGGCTCTCCTGCGTAAAGACGCCGGATGCACTCAAGAGTCAGGTCCACGCGGTTAGCGATCTGCAGGCGCATCCCTAAAAATTTGATGCCCCAGTTGACGCCGGCTTCGTGGACGAGATATTTCCTCAGGTTGCTAAGTAGGCAAATACGATAACCAGAGTTAAGAGGGCTATGGCTACCGCCGCAGGGAGGAGAGCAGTGAGGTGGCGCTCCTCCTCCGTCTGCATCGCGCCTAGCATGGATTTCTTAGCTGAGCCCGATTTCGAGCTTCCATTGACGGCTCCCAATCTCGCAAGATTGACGCGAGCTTGAGCGACACCAATACTGCTTGCCGCCCTGAACCAGCGGCGAGCAGCCTCGGGATCATCGAAATCCTCAGCAAAATAACCTCTCGCGAGCAATACGTTAGGCAGCCTGGGATCAGAAATATGCTCATTCAGGAATTCTTGTGGATCTGTCTTCCAAACGTCGAACCAAATATCAAACGCTTCCTCCGGAGAATAGCCCGTCGCGCCTGTGATGGCGTCGCGCAGAATGCGCGGCATGTTCGGATTTCGAGCCGCCGCTTCGCGGACACTCGGATCCGAATCTTGCGCAACAAACGAGAGCATCAAATCATCGTCGATTTCTGATGCGTATCGAATCCGTTTCTCTATGCCTGACATGCCCAATACACTGACTGGCCCTCCGGGAATCCAGTAGGGGTGAGCAACCGGGGGAACGGTAGGATCCTTTGCACGTGCAGCAGCATGGGCACCCAGCAAAGCCGCAGGGACAGTTGAACGAATATATGGGTCGTCACCGTTAGACATTTACTTCCCCTTGGACAATTTCTTCACGCGATCCACATTTCCCATCAGTGGAACTATATAGGATGAATTGCTGCCACCTTGGCAAAGTAGCTCCGGCGAAACCGTGGACGACGACCTGTTCCCAGTCCCCCTCGGCCAGCGGCCGTGAACGGTTCTTGCGATCAGCGCAGTCCGGCTAGACGAGGGGTAGCGACCTTCAGCTGACGCTTAAGCAGTACGAAATCGATGTGGCCGTCCATAGTACGCGCCAGGTCATACGCCGCCCGACGCACTTCCTCGTCTTTGGTCTTGCCGGGGCGGGGGCTGAATTCCACTCCGAACCTCAATTCGCCACCCGGTTTCGCCTCCTGCGAACGGATCTCGGCCATGAACACCGATCTGCGCCCTCACTCCGGATGGGGCTCCACCGCAACCGCACATCGCGCCCAGAGTGGGTTGTGGACGCACCGCTCCGCGAGGGGCGCCGGCGCGCTACGCGCCTCTTCCGCCCGTCCGCAGAGTCACTGATAGCGGATCCAGCTCCGGTCTGGCCCGAAGGAAGCGTATCGAGTGCCGGAAGGATGTCCCGGTCATCGCGGTGTCGGCTGACACCTCGACGACAATCGGTTCCACGAGGGTCAGCTCGGTTTCGCCTGCGTCGGCGTTGAACCGATCCAGGGTCGTGGATTTCACCCGGTGCGGCCAAGGATGATCCGGGCCGGCCGCCTGAAGCTGGGTTCCCAGCAGTTTCGCGGCCACCGCCTTCAATGGTGCAGAGCGTCCGACGATGCGCAATTCCCCCTCGACCAACAGCCCGGCGACGATGGCCTCTGGCCGGGTGAGCGGGCCGATGACTGCGGCGCAAATAACGTCTACGGTGTCGCGGTTTTTGATTTTTTGCCACTGGCGCTGCCCGCCCTCATAGGGTTGGCCGGCGCCCTTGACGACGAGACCTTCAATACCGGTTGCTGGCAGTTCCTCGAACCAGGTCGCGGCAGTGTCCGGGTCCGAGGTGCCCGGGGATAGTTCGAGGGTTTCGTCCCAGCCGTTAGCGAGTTCTTCCAGCAGTTCCCGCCGGACCCGGAACGGTTCACTGCGGACGTCGTGCCCGGCGACGACTAGCAGGTCGAAGGCCACAAAGTGGGCAGGCACCCGGCGCACCAACGCGGGGAGGGATTTCAAGGAGGTGCTCAAGCGCTGTTGGAGTGCGGAGAAGTCCAGACGACCCTCCGACCAAATCACGGCTTCGCCGTCGAGCACGCAGCCTGGCGGCACCAGTTCTGCCGCTGCCCTTATTAAGTCAGGGAAATACCGGGAGAGGTTCTTGCCTTGCCGGGACCAGATCGAAGTCTCTTCCCCGTCACGGCTGATGACCGCACGATAGCCGTCCCATTTGGGTTCGTACCAGGCTCCGCCGAAAAGAGCGCTGGGGCGCGGAATCTTTTCCACTGCGCGGGCCAAGGCCACCTTTACAGGAGGGTGCAGTCCGGGCGGGAGCCTGGAATTCATGTGGCCACGATATACAAGTATCCGCAGGTGAACGGACGGGGTCAGCGTTTCTGCTACTAGGCTCAGTCTGTGTCGGTGCTGTCGAGAAGGACGCGGATCATGTGCAGGGCGGCCTCGCGCTGGGGCTGGGTGAGGCGGTTGGCCCGTTTGGGCAGGATGAAGGGTTCTGCTTCGCCGGGCGACACGGCTGCGGCCTAGCGGAACTCGACCGTGGGGATTTTAAAAACTGCAGAGAAGGCCCGCAGGACCGTCTCCGACGGGGTTGCAGGCGGGGTGGGCAGGTACTTGGCGACCGCGGTGTAGGAGACTGTGATGCCGCGCCTCTCTACCTCCAACGCAATGCGGCGGGAGGACCAGCTTTCGGTATTGGCGTCCTGCAGCAGGGCGGCCAGAGTCCGCCGGCCGCCGATCGACCCCGGCGGGGACTCCAAGACGTCCGTCGTCATTTCAGACCACCCCTCGTATCCGAACTCTATTCTGCCTGATCCCCGGGTGGACTCGCCCCCTTCGCTTTATTCGAACATGTGTTCTATCTTTAACACATGGATCGGGAAGCGCTGGCTAAGCTGGCGGCCCGTTACAGCAGACGGGCCGAGCCGGTCTCTCTGACCCCGCAGGAACTGGACCTCGAGCACTACAAAGTGACCCGCGTGGTGCCCGGCGTGCCGGTGTGGGCGTGGATTCGGTTCCCGGGTTCAGCCGAATTGCTCGCCGGTGAGGCATTCGGCTGGACGCCGCGGGCGGTGCAGGTCACCTGGACGGACGCAGGGGTCCGACGGGTGACCTGGGTGTGGGCATCCGCGGTGCAGCGGCGGAACGATCAGGTAAGGAAGACAGCTTTGGGAGAGAGGACGACAGCTTTGGGAGAGAGGACGACACAGGGCAATGACGGCGGTACAGGAACAAATAGGCCAGCGAAAGCTCAATGAGCCGGTTGAAATTCGCTTCACGCACCAAGGCGTGCCGCTGGCAGTGCGCTGGCGGGGTCGGCTCTGGCCGGTAGCGGCCGAGCCGGTGCGCTGGTTCAGCCGGTGGAATTGGTGGGAATCCAACCTGCCTGCCGGGCCCGGGCAAGGCAACATTGTTGAGACCGAGTTCTGGCGCCTGCAAGTACAGGCCACCTCGACGTCGCCATTGCGGACGCTGGAAGTCAGGAAACATCCGGGCTGGGATGGCTGGCATCTGGTGCACGTCTCTGACGAAGAGTAAGCAGCAAACCCGTCAGGAACTGGCCGCTGACGCCGCGCGGCCCTGCAGTGCCAGCTGATCCGCGATTCACCATCACGTTCGCGGCGCAGTAAAGATGCAGTAGCGTGCGAGTGCCTAGCTGCTGGGCTTGGGGTCATTCAACCCGCGCACTAGAAGGTTGGGGTGCAGGTAGTGCCAGCCGTCGGCCAGGTCCTTCCCGGCGTTGTGGCCGGCGAACACCAGCTTCGCTTCCACGAGATTGGTGATCTCGACCCCCGTGCCCACATAGGGAAGGGAATCGCTGCATCCAATGCCTTCCGCGCCCCCTTTGCTCTGGATGACCACTCACAGCCGGCCTTTTTCGGGCTCGACGGGAACCAGGGAGTAGAACTTGTAACCGCCCTCTTCCGCCAGCAGATGCTTGCTGGTCGATTGGGCTGCCAGGCTTTCGACATCGCCCGCGGGGGCGTCGCTCGAAGCCGCCAGGACCTCGGGCTCGGACGACGGCGCAGCCTTTGGCCCGCCAGTGCAGCCCGCGAGCATCAAGAGTGCCGCTGCGACAGCAGTCAGATTGGCCAAAGTGCGCATCATTTTCCTGTCTTTGGTGTAGCAACGTTTGTCTCAAACTAACCGCGAACTCGCGCAGGATGGAAGGTGCCAAAGCGTTGCGAAGCGATAACTTCACGAAACGTGATTAAACCCAGCTACCTAGCTCTAACCGTCGGGTTCCTTCCTCGCACAGATCGGCGATCGATTCCTCGTCGGCGTGGCCGAATCGTGGAACTGGCACTTTACGGATGTCCACGGGATCCAGGTGTGGGATTGACGTACCGGACGCATATTGGATCGACAACGGACGCCCATAGACCTCGTGGGCAAGGGCGGTCTCCAGATACCCGGTATGGATCTTCTCGTTGTCAGCCCCAGTTGCGCCAGCGATGCCCAGAGCCGTGACCTTCTGTGCAGACGCGGGTCAACGCGGCGAAATGTAGATGGCCGGCCGGATTCAACGCGCATGAAGGCATCATTGCGACAGGTTATTGGAAGTTATAGCCGGTTATTGGGTTTTTCCTGTAACCGGCTAGAAGTTGCTAGAACCGGACCATTTCATCGCCTTCAAACGCGTCATTGGGTCTGTGCCAACGCCGTTGACCTCATCAGACCGGGTGCAGAATGACCAGTCGCATCTCCAAGCCGGAGGCCACCGCGTGATCTATCCCCATGTCCGAGGCTGGGAAACGCGCGCGTTGGGAAGGTCCAGCACTATCATGTCTCGTACGATCAGGAGGCCGTGATGGCAATTTCAGCAAGCAAAGCCCGACGTAACCTTGCACGCCTCATTGAGCAGGTGAACCTCGACCGCACCGAGATCGAGATTGTGTCAAAGCGTGGATCCGCGGTCTTGATGTCGAAGGACGAGTTTGACGCGCTGGTGGAGACAGGCTACCTGCTGAGCTCCCCCGCGAACGCCCACCGCCTGGTGTCGGCTCTGCAATCTGCCCGCGGGGTCGATACCGTCGCGCATGAGCACAAGCCGTGACCTGATTAGGCTAGAGGCCTCGGTTCAGGGCCCCTGAATGCGATTTATTGGACCATTAGCGACAGAATTGGATGTCATGCCGTCGCTTGGCTCCCTCACTTCCTGATGCAGATCCGATGATGCTCTGGCTCTGTGCCAGTGCCTCAGGCGAGCGTGTGGCAGACTCCCTGTATGAGTCAGGTGGAGCGCGAGCAGCTCGAACATGAACTGCACATTATTGAAGGCATCTCTGTAGGCATGAGCCGGAGGGAGGAGGTCTTCACCGCAGTCGAAAACGCTGCGGACATGAATGACGCAGTCCACCGACTCATGGCGCTGCTGGGTCTGGACGAAATCTGCTGTCGCGCCATCCTCGATACTCAAGTACGAAGATGGACCCAGGATTCCCGCCGCACTGTCGAGGACCGGATGGAGAACCTCCGAGCGACTCTGGCCGCCGGCGGGAGCGCCTGAAACAGGACAGGCGACGACGACTACGCTGACATTGCGCTGTTTCCAGATGGTGAACTCGACCCGAATGTGTTTAAGCCCAGCATGTGGAAACGCGGCGGTCAGGATGCCGCCGCCGGGCAGTTCTGCGCCGACGCCGTATACGAACGGGTCCGTGTCGACCTCCACGCCGGCCACTTCGACCCCATCGACCAGGACATTGACCGGACCATTGACCATCCGGTCGGTAGCTGGAGGTGCGGGGTCTTCCCAAGGCCTGTCGCTCAACCCCAGCTCCTGCCGATACTGGTTCGTGAGGATGTAATTGACGTGGTCGACCAGCACCCTGCGGGCAGAATGACGCGCGGATGCGTCGCGGTGCCAGGTAGTCCGCACGGCCTCCCACAACTGCGGGTATCGCATTCGCTCTACTTGCTCGATGAGCCACGAGGGCCGCGGCCATGGCGGAACATCCTCGATCGCCCTGCGTGTCTGTTCGTCGAGGTCTGCATGGTTAATCGGGTCGGAGCGGTCATTCGGGTTGCGCCAGACTGTATAAGTTATGGCCGCTGCCATCTCGGTGTATCCCTCAGCCTTCTGACCGTATGCCAGGCGACGTCATTTGTGTCCTCCACCGTGGGCTGGGGAACCAGTCTCATCACCGGGATGGGCATGAGTTTCAGCTGCTCAGCCAACTCCACACGTGGATCGGGCGCGTCCTCCGGCATCACCGGAGCGACGATTATGCCTGACTAGCGGCGGCAAGGTCATCTCCGACAGGAGCCCTACCCTCCGCGAGGTCTCGCGCGCCAACTTGTTGTCCAGCGTGACCTTCAGCCGGGCTGCGAGGATTTCACGACGCAGGGTAGAGAGCACCTGCTCCCTGTTAGTGGCGTCGTACGCCCTGCGATACGTCCTTGCCATCTTTGGGTCCGCTGCCGAGGGATCGTCTTCATCAGCGTCGGAAATGCGCGGCGACGCGTCCGTTGATTCTGAGGAGTTTTTCACCGCTCTGACGTCCTCGATCAGTTGGTCGATGGCCTCGTCTTGCATCCCCGTGGACGATACCTGCCAGACTGCATCCAGCATCGCCTTTTCCTCGGTTTCTGCCATCTCGCTCTTAGCCAGGGCGCCGAGCATCTTGAGGCCGTAGTCGTTCATCCTGACGTTCCCCGAGACTGTGGCTTCCAGAGCCCACTGGGTGCGCGTCCACCATTCAGAATTGGCGGCCAAATCTCTCTTGGGCTCCGGCGTTGGGTTGGTTTCCTTCAGCCGCGTCGTCGGCGTCCCCTTGTGATGCCGGCGAGAGAACGAGCCAACAAGGAAGACTACGGCAACGGCCAGAAGTACCGTGCAGACGCCGATTGCTACCCATAGGGCCCACGGCTCCGAATCTGCCGACGTCAGGTCCTGCGAGGCGGCAACAGTCCAGTTGACTATGTCCGCTGTTCGATTCTTCATAGGCTGGCCGCCTTCGTGTCCGTGCCGATTGCCTCGTCCAGGATCTTCGTTATTGCGCTGAGCGCTTCTGGGGCCACCGGACCCAGTGCCCTGGCAGCGAATTCGCGTACTTCATAAAGCCTCTTGATCCGCAGCTGTGGAAGCAGGACTTTGACTTGTTCCGGAAGTTTGCTGCCTTCTTGGAGGAAGTACTGCGGGTTTACGTCGAAAGCAGTGGCGATGGCACGCAGGCACTTGTCCGGGACAACCTGGACCTTGCCGTTCTTGAGCAGCGACCAACGGCTGCGGGAGACGAAGAAGCCGGCCTTGTTCGCGCCGTTACAGATCGCCTGGTAGTTGTACGGCTCACCAGACTCGTCCATGATCGTGTCCAAAAGCAGATTGATCTTCCGGGCAAGCATTTCCGCCCGTCGTAATTCCGCCGCCCGTGCCGGCGGAAGATCCAGTTCGTTCACTTATTACTCCTAGTCTTTCCTCCGCAAGCACGGTCGAAAGCCGCCGGTCCGCTTTGGCGCTCCCGGCAACACAGTTTATGAAGCACGGCTTCGTGCCTGTACCCGTACGGCAGCCAGCTTTACGACCCCATCGTGTATCGCCCCTTGTGCATCGTTGTCTCTCTTCCCGCCCTGCTGCGACACACTCTGCCCGGCGAACTGTTGCATCGCGGGCAGGACCGGGCCATCGCTTTTCGCATCTGCTCTTCGATCTCCCGGTTCTGCTCCGCCCAAATCAACCGGCGCTTTCTGGCCTCGCTTCGCTCTGCAACCAGCTGCGGCGGGGTTGAGTGCACGCTGATTCCGTCTGCGTATCCGATTGAAAAGTCCGGATGCTTATGGCCGAGATCTGCCAGCCATACGATTTGTTTCGGGGACAGCGGCTCCCCCGCAGGTGAGGACCATGGAGCGCGGCCCCCGTCTTCCGCTCCGGGAAAGGTGGGTCGAAGCGGAGCATCGGTGGCCACGTACTCTCCTGCCAGTTCCAGCAGTTCCAGTTCTTCGACAATCAGGTCCAATGCTTTCCCTATGGATCCATATGCGCCGCGAAAATTGAGGCGGACGTTAACACCAATAAGCATGCCGCGGACGCGAATTAAGCCGACCGCAGCGCTATGGATGGATTGAACCAATTCCGGAAACGTACACTCGATCGCTTCGGGGAGTTCACTGGAAAGTTCGTGTTCCTCTGGGAAGTCCCAATGTTGTACGTTGTCTGTGTAGGTGCTCGTTATTTCCTCGATGAGACCAGCGTCCAGGTTCTGGTCTTCTTGAATTTCGCTGAGGAAAGCCATAACTGTGGTGCCCTCCGACGCTGCCATCTGCCACTTGAGGATCGACAGCATCCCCTCCCGAGTGGCCAGCCCTTGGAGGTGAGTGTCGACGATTGCTTGCATGGCCCGATGGGCGTCCGTTTGTTGGCACTGACTCATGGCAGCACCTTAGTGCTGCTGGCAGTACTCCTTTTCTTCCGTGGGCCTGCAATGCACCCAATAAACGCTCGAATACGAGTAAACAAGAGTCGGCGAGGCAATCCACACTGTGGCCAAGCTCACAGTTACAGCTTTAGCCTCGGCCCCTATCTCCGACCTGAATCGTGCCCGGTACAGAGCGCAAAAATTCGCCGCACTCCCTGCCGGAAGGAGCGCCCCTTCCATGTTTCCTAGTAGCCCCGGTACACCCGGTAGAGCTTCTTCCCGAGCCACCGAGTGAACCAGCCAAAGGCCGCCAGGACCGCGAAGGCGCCGCCCGCGATGGCTAGCTTCCAGTACCACTCCGCGGCGTCAAGGAACCACCCCCAGACAGTCTGGAGGATCGGCTGGAGCCCGAAGGCTGCCCAGACTGTCTGTGCCATGCCGAACACGATGAAGATGGCAATCGCGAGCGGCAGGAGCGCCGTGGCGACCTCACCGACCGTCCGCCACGACACCACACCTCTGAGCTTCTCGACCTGTTCGCTGGCCCGTCGAACCTGCGCACTGGCCTGCTCCCCGGCCTCGATGAGCGCGCTGCGGCTTGTCGCCAGCTCCGCGAGCACGGTCGCGCTTGCTTCTCCGAAAGCCTCCTTCACGGCGTTCTGGTGTGCCGTAATCTGCGCACCCAGTTTAGGAACGATGTGCCGTGCCACCTTCTCGTGGTCGATGGCGCGCTTGAGGTGTACTTCGTCAGCCAATCTCGAGTTCGTCGTCTCCAGCGTCTCGATCCGAGCCGATACTTTCTGCATCAAAGCGTGGGCGGATACGTCCGCGGCCCGCGCCGACGACCCGTCGGGGAGCTTGACGGCTTTGGGGCTGGCCAGCAGTTTCAGCATCTCGCTCTGCGTCGTCGCGAGCGTTGTCAGCGTCTTCGCGTGCGAGTCGTTCGCGGAAGCGACGGAGTTGTTCAGCTGCTGCATCAACCGCTGTGTCTGCTCCATTCCCTCCCATGTACTGATGAAGTTCTGCGCGATCGAGTTGAACGAGGTCACGATCTCCCGCTGATTCTTCTCGATCCCGTCGAGACGGTCGAGCAACCCTCTCAACAACTCCGAAGTCTGCTGGTTCCCGTTCTGTTCTTGTTGCTGCTGGTCGAGTTCGTCCATGATTGTCATGCTTCTGCTCCTTCATCTCCTGCTTTTTCGCAAATATCCTGTCCAGCCCGTCGGCGGTGTACTCCGGCGACAACGAGGACGCCTTGCGCCTGCGGACCCGGGGTTGCTTGTCCGGGGCGAACTCGTCGCGCATCTTGTATGTGATGCCCATGGCCGTGTCACCGGCCTTCTTGCCGCGGTACCCGTCACTCATGACCTCGTGCCCGGCCACGACGACCTCGACGCCGCGGGCTGCGCACGCGGTGGTGAAGGTCGCCATATCCGCCGCCGAGGCGTCGAGAGCCGCCTCCGTGATTGCGTCGCCGAGCTGTTGGTCGAACACCTCCAGTTCGCCGCGCCGGTTGGCCCAATAGGAGCCCGGCATAGGTCCCGGTGCCGGAGCGAGCACCTTCATGCCCTCCTCCTGCATCAGAGCGTCGTTGGCGCGCTTCACCTGCCAATGCACCCGGAAGTCAGGCGGTGCCCTGCCCGTCACGGTGTCGTGGTTCAGGATCGTGATGTGGACGTGGACGCAGCCGCCCTTGCCGTCGTCGTGGACAACGACCATGGCCGGGCTGTTCGGACGCATCTTCTTCGCGAGCAGGAACCCGAGGTCGCCCGCCCGCTTCAAGTCGGCAGGATCATTCACATCCAACTCGTCAGGAGGGAACGAGAGCACGTAGGTATGGGCCTTCACCTTCCGTGAGTGCTGCTCCGCCAACCGGTTGCCGAGCTCGATGAACCTGCCGATAGTCGGAGCGTCGCAGTAGAACCCGGCAGCCAGCCGATCGGTTCCGGCCTTCTGGTGGTTCTTCTTCTTCGCTCCGACCCCGAACTCCAAGTAGTCGGCACGGGTGCCCAGGGCGTAGACCGGCGATACCGAGGTGATGCTCATGGCTGCCCTTTCCCGCCGAGAGCATCGACCATGCGCTCATAGTGATTGGCCAGTTCATGGACCACACCGGCGAGCGCGCCCAGGTCCAACTCACCCCGGTGCCCGAGACGGGTCAACTGGTTGAGATCGACCCCTACCCGCTTCACCTCGATCCGGGCAGCGTCGATCACCGTGATCTGCTCGGCCGTGAGCACAGTCGGCGCTGGGAGCAGCGCCGCATCATCGTCGGGGCCATGCCCCTCCGCCCGCTTCGCCGCGGCAAGAGCCGCACCACGCACGAACGCCGACGGCGGAAGCCCCCGCCATCCCGCCACCTTCTCGACCAAGGCGAGTTCAGCGAAGCTGAACCGAGTGTCGATCCGGCGGCTCCGCGGCTCGGGTGCAAGCTGCTTCGTCGCTCCGCTCATAAGTTTCCCTCCTGTCGCCGTAGAAGCATGAACTGACCGGTGGAAAGCAGACGCAAGCAGGCACTCCGTCCGACAACGCTTCGCTCGTCCTCCAATGCGCCGCATGCGAGGGGCAGTGCTACGCACTTCCCCCTCGACCCCCAAACCCGGAGCACGGCACCGTTCCCGGGTGCTGCCGCACCGGGGAAGGCAGCGCGCGCGATTATCTGTCCCTCGTTCACCGCGCGTACTCCATGCTCTGACCCGCGTAGCGAACACCTGCATCTTCCACGCTGCCAAGCCGCGCAGACCGAGACGGCCTCGCAGCCTTTGCTTTCGCTGACCGTTCAGCCGTCTCCGCCGTCAGCTGAGTTCGTGCCCTAGCTTCGAGCTGGTCGGCCAGGTCGGCATGCTGGCTCCGCAGCAACGCGAGCAAGCGGGCATCGACGACCTGCTGCTGCTTACGTTCACGCTCCCTCAGTTGCCTGAGCTTCTTCTCTGCTGCGGCCTTTACAGCCGCAATCTCGTCTTCGATGGTCATTGTTTGTTTCCTTTCGCTCATACTTCTCTCCTGATCTAGCTCTTGTGGATATGCCCTGTGCAGTAGTCCTCAGCGCACAACAGCTGTTTCCCCAGTGGCGCGCGGATCACGCCACCTCAGGCTCCAACTGCTCCTCGATCCACGCGTCGACGTCGGCTTGGCGCCACCGCACCGCGTGCCCTCCGATCTTGACGGCCCGGGGCAACGATTCGCCGAGCGACCTCTTGCGGTAGATCGTCGATACAGACATTCCTGTTTGAGCAGACAGGTCCTTTGCGTTGAGGAGTGCTTTTGCACTCGCTGTGTAATGGACGGTCATATCCTGTTTCTCCGTTCTACAGGTTTTGAAACTTGTCATTAAACCTAACAGCTTGCTCTGTCTTCTACAAGTTTTGTATTGTGTAAAAATGAGCGAACCCCAGACCGTCCCTGTTGCCGTCGGAGCCTTCGTCTCGCGCGTCCGCCGAGAGTACGGCCTCACCCTGGATCAGATTGCCGGCGCTGCACGTTCCTACGGTGCTAGTTGGAGCGCCAGTAGCGTCAGCAACATCGAGCGCGGACAGGCGTCACTGACCCTGCCTACCCTGCTGTTCTTGGCGCTCGCCTTAGGACACCTCACGGGACGGCGCCTCACGCTCTCGCAGCTGCTTGGCGACGCCGAGGTCCTCACCCTAGGGCCCGACGGCCGGTATCCGATGAAGCGCTCGTGGATCGACGCCGCGCTCAAGGGCGAGGAGGTGACCGTGAGCCAGGACAAAGGCATGGATGCCCTCGGTGCCCAGAGCGACGACGAGGTGGATGAGAGTTTCGAGAACGAGGTCCTGCGCAGGATGGGCGAGATGCGTGATCGAGAGATGACGCATGCCGAGCGACACGGACAGATCGACCAACTTAGCGAACAGGCCCAGATGCCGCCTGAGCCAACGCGCCGGCTCTCGGATGGAGGCACTGCAGGCAGCCTGGCTGAGGAGCGCGCGGCCAAGAAACTGGGCATCAGTACCGCCAGACTGCGTCAGGCGGCTCACGACCTCTGGGCGCGTCCCCTCGAGGACGAGTCGTTCAGAAGGGCCGGCCCTGGTAGCACGCCCCAGGCGCGCGGCCGTGTCACCCGCGTGCTCGTTGACGAGATACGAGAGTCCATGAAGGAGGTAGGCTGATGGCTCGGCCGAGAATGGGAATCGGCACCTACGGCACAATCAATACGAACGAGGTGCAGCCCGGCAAGTGGCGGGCCCGTACACGATACAGGTACGCCGACGGCAAGGCCCGGCAGGTCGAGCGGTTCGGTACCAGTCGGGCAAAGTCTGAGTCGGCCTTGAGGCAGGCACTCATCACCATCGAGGCCAGCCGAGGCGGTGAGCTGAAACCGGCGACGACGCTCCGCATACTTGGGCAGAAGTTCCTCGACCACAAACGCGATCTCCAACGCTCCACGGGGACCCTAGAGACGTATGGCTATGCTGTCACCGCGCACATCACCCCGATGATCGGCGACCTCAGCGTCGGCGAGGCGAAGCCGGACCGGCTCCAAAAGTTCCTCAACACGGTGCATAAAAAATCGGGGCACGGAGCGGCCAAGAACTGCCGCTCGACACTGAGTGGCATGATGGCGCTTGCCGTCAGCAACGGCGCGATCCCCCGAAACCCCGTACGCGATATCGAGCGCATCACGACACCCAAGGGCAAGAAGGGCGCCGCTGCCATCGGCCCCGAGGACCTCCCCGGTCTCGTGGGAAAGCTCAGAACAGCGCCCACTCTGATCAAGCACGACACTGTCGAGCTCCTCGAATTCATGGTCGCCTCCGGCTGGCGGATCGGAGAAACCTGCGCCCTCCAAGCCTCTTCGATCGACTTCTTGGCCGGCACAGCGGAGGTGGAGGCGACCAATGTCAGAGTGAAGGGTGTGGGCATCGTCCGACAACCGGTGGCGAAGACGGATGCTGCTCATCGCGTCACACCGCTGCCTGGACCGACGATGGATCTGCTGCGCCGTCGACACACACGGCTGAAGATGGACACCCCCCTGCTGTTCCCTGGCGCACTCATGAGCCTGCGCGACCCATCCAACACTCAAAAAGAGCTTCGCGACATCCGCGACGCGCTCGGCTATCCGAAGCTGTCCACCCACACCTTCCGGAAGACGGCAGCGACGATACTCGACCGGGCAGGAATGTCGGCAGCCGAGATCGCGGCGTTCCTCGGTCACGCGAATCCTTCGATGACTCAGGACGTCTATATGAACACGCTCAAGGGGGACGCAAGGGCCGGCGCAGTCATGCAGGAGCAGCTCAAAGGCCTGTTCTGAATGTGCGGGGTTTGTGCGGGGTGCCCGACTGTTAGTAACAGAAAACCCCCGGAAATCCGGGGGTTTGGTGGCTCCGACCGGCGTCGATCCGGTGACCTTTCGATTTTCAGTCGAACGCTCTACCAACTGAGCTACAGAGCCGTGGCAACATCTTGCGATGAT